>JAQVXN010000138.1 GCA_028709135.1 Bacteroidaceae bacterium
AGCGAAATCTGTGCTCATCAGGATATTTCCAAAAAGCTCGGCAATGTTCCTGCCTTCTTTGCCGATTCATACGCTTCATGTCAAAAAGGGGCCATCGAAAACGAAAATAAACTTATTAGGCAATATATTTCTAAAGATACGGACTTTGATGATGTTACACCTCTATTTATCAAAAATATACAGGCAAAACTTAACAACAGACCCAGACTTAAGCTCAATTTCTCTTCTTCCAAAATTCAATTCTTCAAACATTTCTCCTGATTTGCACTTGCTCGTTGACTCTGCGAAACTTATTAATCCATTGATTAATATGCATATTTGTGGGGCGAATCGATATTGGATATTTAACGGGATATAACTTTAACCGTTTTTCTTAATTTTGCATTTGTCTGTTGATGGGTGGTCTTCATCTAAAACTTCATGGATTTGCCTATTTTCTCCATTAATTTTTTCAAGTTCATCTTGATAACGCTCCCATGCACTTAAATCTTCGTGCCAACTTTCCAGTTCCTCTTTGTCAAACATTTTGTATATTTTAGATTATAAGAAGATGTGCTATCATCTATAGATAGATCATATTCACCTATTCCTTTCTCTACCGCTATTTTATATAATTTTCTTTGATTAGATATATCTGGACCGTAATACTCACGATATCGCTGTATCGGAACTAAGCGTAGCGCTTGAATCGGTACCAAAATTCAGTTCAGTAAGATCTCTGCAAAATTAGTTATTTTTTCTGTCTTATGGATTTTCTTTTTAGTACTATTTTATTGGCATTTGAAACGAGCCTGTCCATGATGACATCGGCTAATGTAGAATCACCGATATAGTTATACCATTTGTTTGAAGGAAGCTGCGAGGCAATGATGACTGACTTCCTTACATATCGTTCTTCTTGTATCTGCGGCAGTACAAGTCTGGTATTGATCTCCAGCGGCTATAGTCCGAACTCGTCGATAGCATAGAAATTTTCTGTAATTTTATCCTTGGCAATGATCATTATATTTGTTGCTTCTTTTTGATTTTCAACTATAATTGTATGCAAAAATCTTGTGATAGCAAATTTTTTAATAACTTTTACCCCTTTCCTTGTCGCGAACATAAGTACCTATATTTTTCTTACTCGAAAAACCGTCGTACTTTATGCAACAGTAAAACATGAATTGTCCAAATGTCGGTAATCAGCATAGTCCTCATTATTCTGTTCTAAGCTATTATGTCACTCAATATCAATCAGCTCCTGGAGCATTCGTCGGTATAGATTCATCACCTCTGGAGAAAGATAGCTATCAAGTAGGTTTGCTGCAGGCTCTCCACCCCAGATAGTACCTTCGTCCAGAGGTAATACTCTCCATTCTGTAGAGTCTGTATTACGGATGAAATCTACTTTACCGAGAAAAAGTTTAGGCTTTAATACTTTATGATATGCTATCTGTCACTGTTCAATAAGTTCTCTTTCATTCATAAGCCGGCGCTTTCCTCCAGCTAAATGTGCATTTTCCAGAAGAATCTCTTGAGCTGAAGATATATCATACTATAGTATGTTTTTCTCAGTTGGTGAAGTTGTAGCTTTTATAAGCGAAAGTCTGGCCATAAGATAACAAACAGTGGATTCGGCGCCCTGGTTTAAATTAATGTTATTTTCTTCCAGTCCGTCATAGCAACCGCCCGTAATCGGATTATATATTATTTGGTGAAGATGATTATTGCCCAAGAACCAACTGAAAGCCTCATTTTGTTTTTGGATGTATTCATTCTTGTGGAGCACCTCATAGAACGTAGACAATGCGATTACAGTAGCAGCTACATCGACAGGCTGTTCTCCGTATTTTGTGTTTGTTTCACCTTTATTCAACCAGTTATTATTAGAAATAACTTTAATTTGTCCGTTAGAGAATAGTTTCCCTAACAAAAAATCAAATGATTCTTCAGCTATAGCTTTATATTGTTCGTTTTTTGTTACGTTATATGCATAGATTAAACTTTCTGGTAAAACGGCATTCTCGTATGTTAAGTAAGTCTCAAACCATTTCCAACTTTTGTCCGCCGTAATGAGATATAAATCAGTCAATTTGTTGGTTAACATTTGGATAATGTCATAGACTTCTTGTGATGGTTCTTTTACGTAATAACAGCATAATCCTTTTATTGAGAATGCTATGCTTCTGGGAGATTGCATTTTACTAAGAATGGGAAAAGTAAGGTGCATGGCTTTTCTTGCTGCAGTTATGGATGATTGGTAGAGAGATTTGCCATGGCAAATAAAATACCCAAGAGCCCAGATAGCTCGACCATTACTATCTTCCAATAAAACATCATCATTTTGTGAAGTAAACTTGTGATACTTGTCTACATAGTTTTTCAATGTTCCGTCATCTTGTAGACAAAAAAGGATAAAATTTAAGTACAACATCATGTATTTCACACATTTATGATTATCTTCCTTCTCATCCACCATACAAAGAGCGATGAGCGCACGGGCATTATCATCAAGAGTATAACCTGAATTCAAGTCCGGTTTATTCCCTTTCGAAAATTGTATAATTCCAAAATTTTTGCTCATGGCGATAATATGATCTAGATTGATTCCTGGCAACGAGTATGTTAGGATGTCTTTTGAACCCAATATCTTCTCAAAAAGCAAAGTATAGGCAATGGCCGTATTTTCCCAAGCTGTAAAAGCTGTCTTCTGCAAACCTGAGATCCCCATTTGAATACGAAGTTTTTTATCTTTCAATAATCTATTTGTCGATTTAGCTAATTGTACGGAATCATGAAAGTTAAAAATGATACCAGTATGATCACTCAACAGCTCAAATGCATGAGGTATTGGTGTTGCAACGATTGGGCATCCACAACTAAGTGCATAAACGAAGGTGCCGCTTACAGCCTGATTGGGATCAGAAGATGTAAATAAATAAACATCTGTCATCTGAAGATATTCCAGCAGAGTGTCGATGTCTAGATATTTATTGATGAATTTTACGTTATTTGTCAAGTTGAGATCTTTCACTTTAGCCTCAAGGCTTTCACGATAGGTTTCTCCATAAGTTTTCACTATTACAGGATGCGTCTCTCCAATAATTAAAAACAATATCGAAGGATTTTCCTTAATGATAGCGGGTAAAGCATCGAGAGAAGTTTCAATACTTTTTCCTGGACTTAACAACCCGAATGTAGAGAGAATTTCTCTCCCTGAAAATCCGTATGTCCTTTTTAATTGTTTTTTATCAATTTGTTGTACCAAATGTGTTCCGTGAGAAATAATGCTTATTTTATCCTTTTGAACTTGGTACTCGTTCTCCAAAATAGCTGATGACGAATGAGTCATCACAATAACAGCCTGACAAGCATTAATGATATGTCGCAGGTACTCTCGTTCGGCTTCTTTAGGATGAGATAAAACCGTATGAAATACAATAACGATTGGTTTTGTTAGAACTTGAACGAATTTCAAAAAAGATTCTTGATTTTCACTGAAAAGTCCGAACTCATGCTGAATGCATATTAAATCAATGTTGGCATCTTGGTTTATTCTTTTTGAGATTACCTCAAAATCTTCTTGTTCAGACGTATTTAATACATACTTTACAGTGCTATCATAGGAATGTTTCTCTATTTTAGATTCTACAGCACATACTTCAACGATATAATCATTTTGGAATTTCTTATTTATATTTTGTATCAAGTCATACGAGAAAGTTGCAATTCCACATACACGTGGTGGATAAGTTGTAATACATAATATATGTTTCATTTTTTATAATTTAGTAATTCATCAATTAATTCTCTAACAGAAACGGAAGCACATGCAATGCATTTATCTGCCGCTCCGTAATATATATACAGTCTGTCGTCCCATATAATAGCTCCCGTGGGGAAACATACATGATTAACTACGCCTTGAATCTCATAGTCCTTTTCAGGTTTTAACAAAGGATAGGGTAATCGTGCGATTTCAATAGATGGATTATACTTATTTAGCAAGGCTGCACATATAGAATAAACATACCCTTCAGATGTATCATAAACGCCATGATAAATCATAAGCCATCCTTCGTCTACTTTTATAGGTGGGCATCCCCCACCTATATAGCTCGATTCATGATCATACTGATGCTTAAAAAAGACGTGACTGCTGAAATTGGAATAATATTTCTCCCAGAAATCTTGGGTGAGGTTTTCAAATCTATCAATTGATACGGACTGTATATCTGGCCTTATACGATGTAGAAAAAAGAATTTTCCATTTATCTTATGAGGGAACATAACCAAATCCTTGTCCACCAAATAGAGCAACTTGCCTGTCTGCGTCGCTGATTGACGCTGATTGTATAAACGGAAATATTTATAGGTATGTGGATGTTTGTCATTTATTAACCATTCAACAAATTGAGGATAAGTAACTTGAGATGTAATAATTCCGACTTTTGTAAAGTGTTTTAAATCTTTAGATGTAACCAATGCTCCAATAGCATTGTCTCCATCATAGGCTGTATAGGTCATATAATAGGTGTCTTCTATCTTAACTATCCGAGGATCTTCCATTCCGTGATTCTCATATTCAAATTCAGGAGATAGTATGGGCTGCTTTTTTCGATAAATGATTTTTAATGGACTTTCAAGCCTACAATAACCGATAGATGATATATTTCCTACTTTTACAGCTCTATAAAACATGTGTATTTCATCTCCGGCAACAATTACGGCTGGATTCATTACACCTTCATTTTCAAATTCAAGATTAGTTGGTTCAAGAATGACACCTTCTCTTTTTATATTTATCATTACGTTTTTCTTATGATGCTTGTGGGTCTTTCTCCATTTCTTTCTTTGTCGATCTGATATTCACTTTTGATTTTTACTTTATTTGTTTGAGCTTCTTTTTTTGCTTCTTTTCTACCTTTATTTTTCATAATAGTTTATTTTGGTTATTAGTTGCTTTTTTAAATATCATATTAATAGCTTTCACTTTCTGCAAAATTAATAAATATATTTCGATTTATATAAAAACAGATTGTTTATTTCTTGTATCAATCGATTTATTATAGATTTGACATCAATCGATTTATTATTTAACAAATCATGAATAGAAACAGGTACAAAGTTCGAGTATCTAAGTTCTAATCAACATATACATAGCTTATTGTCAATATTCCGTAAATCTATCGATAGCTGCAAGGACTGCTGGAGGTTTTCAATAAACAAAAACTACAGTATCCCAAAGATGCCAAATCACATTCCAAAATCGTTATCCTTGTACATTTATCGCCACTACCCAAAACTGTGCCGATCGTTTCTACCGAGAAATTTTTATCAGAAAACAGTTTCTGTAATACAAACAGCACATGATATCAGTAATGCCATAAATTTCAAACACCCAGTTAAGGGATACAATACCCGCTGTATATGTGGTCTGCTTGAAATAAAATGAATGATTAATTTAAAATTGTCATGAGGTTTTTGAAGATGAACAAATTCCAATTTTTTTGTATTTTAATGGATATAATTTCTTCTTTATACCTGATCAATTTCTGCAAGATTTATAGTGTAAAGATACAAAATACCGCAGATATATACAACTCTTTCATAGATTAACTTCTTTATAATCAACATTTTTTAAGGGAAAGCCATATTGTTTGATACGAACATAATACTTTTATATAAGAGATTTTGTGGACTCAAATTGATATTCGAAAAAAATATTTTTACAACAACTGTATAATTATAGAAATAATTGATGAAAACAAAAATAAATCTGTATTTTTGT
>JAQVXN010000139.1 GCA_028709135.1 Bacteroidaceae bacterium
CATTTTTCACTAACCTTGAATAAACCTATTTTGTTATTTCCCCTTGCAAATCCATGTATCCACATTTTTCTTCTTACACAGAGACACACTGAGGCAACACCGAGCACCACAGAGAAAAACTCCGTGAACCTCTGTGCCTCCTCTGTGAAACTCCGTGTAATTTTTTTTTCTGTTACCAGATATCCGCACATCCGCCCAATCCGTGTCATCCGTGTTCCCTTGTTATTTTTTATACCAACTAAAACATAAATCATTATCTTTGCTTTCCAGTTGTATGCATTTCTATTTTATGATAGCATATGCAAAACATAAGCGTAGCCACATTTTGTGTTACTTACTGTAAATTATTTTGCATTTTTATGCAATGTTTTTGACAAAAAGTTTGGAAGTAACCGTTTTTTTTTTGCACTTTTGCCATTGTTAACCTGCAAGTATATACACTGGCCATTGTGGGAAAACCGGCAGCCTTCTGCCGAAGATGGAGGCAAAGATTAATTGAAAAACAAATTATGTTATGGAAAAATTAATGAATCCTAAATTTCAACAATTAAACACTACTGAAATGTCCAAACTTTCTGGAGGATTAGGTTGGCGGATTAAACACGCTACGTGTTGTGCGGATCCCAATGATGGTGGTCAAATGTCAGTGATATTTTATGAATATGTCAACATCTTTAACAATGTAACAGATACTCGCGAGAAGTATGATTAATGTAAAAACAGGAATGAATATGAGAACAACAGAAAAACTTGAGAGTTTAAAAGATTTTAAACTAAGCAACACTGAGCTTAATGAGATTAAGGGTGGTGATTTAAGATGGAAATTTAGACACACTCATTGGTACGAAAATAATTGTGGTTTGTCATTTTCACAAGATGAGACATGGTGGGGAATTAATGGGACTTTAGATACTGATTCGGATTAGTACAAAGTTTTAGATATAAATAAAATGATTTTGAAAAGAGTTTTTAGCTTATATTGCTCTAAACTCTTTTCAAGTATATAAATTACTTATCAAATGAGGATTAACAAGATACTGTTATATTTAGTATTATTAATAGGCGTTTCTGTAAAGGCTTTTTCCCAAAACCTCACTCTCAAAGTCCTAGATGATATCACTAGCAAACCAATAGTGGACTGTCATCTAGCGTTGAGTAATGGTGCGGTTATAATATCCAATATAGAAGGGATTATTACAATAACTCCTGAGACAAAATCCATAACAGGGAAGCTAACACATGTTGCGTATAAAGAACATTACGTAAATATCTCTTTACTGCCAGCTGATACTGTTAGTGTAAGATTAATGCCCTCAAATATCCTGTTACCAGAATACACATTACTTGGTAAGGAGCAGCGAAAACGTTATGTTAAAATGGGGATTAAAAGAAAGAGACCAATAAAAAGACATCCAGGGTATACTGTTAATGGAATATCTGCACAATTTATCACGAATGAAAAGCCTGAGGATGATTACAAAATTGAAGGTGTCTATGTTTATATAAAAGAAAACTCACGACCTGAAACTCAGTTTTTAGTGTCCATTTATGAAGGAGAATCGGTTGAAAAAGAACCAAACAAGAAATTGAAACTTTATGGTCCTGTATTGTGCCAAACAGATATGGTTGGAGATCACTATAAAATATCGGTCGAAAACGAAAATATTACGATGCCAAAAAACGGCTTGTTTATAGTATTTGAAGGATCTCCATCTCGCAATCTAGAGTCAGAAACGGTCAGGAAAAGTGAACAATTTTGTTATGCAGATTTTGTCCGAATAGGCTATTCTAGTGAAAACCCGCAACAATTTCTAACTTGGCACTTTAAAAAAGGGCAATGGAAAAGATTTATCTTTCCCAAAATAAATGCGAGAGGACACAATAATTACGTTAATAATCCTATGGTTTATGTAAATCTGGAAAAAATAAATAAATGATAACTGTTTTTACTATAGAACATGATATTACAACTCACGAAGTTGTTGATTGGATAGATTATTATGGAATGGACATTTATATAATTACGCCCAAAAATATCATACAAAAAGCGCCTGTTATTTTTAATGCTATACGGAATGGGAATATTTGCACCTTTTGGTTTCGCAAATGGAGTAATGATAACAATAGCATTAATTTTAAAGAGGCAACCGCAAAGGAGAGTTTCAAGATCGTTGAGTATATTTATCATAAAACAAAGGAAACGAGCTATTGGCTCAATAACCCTTATGATTACCAAAGCAATAACAAACCAGTGCAGGAGCATTATGCTCAACTTTCAGGGTTGCAGACCCCAAAATCATGGTTAGTTAATAGTAGAGAGCAATTGAAATCAATTGCAGCCACTAATACGTCAATCATCACAAAATCAATGGGGTCTCTGATAATTAGGGTGATCAACGGATCAAATCATTTCTCTTATACAACGGTGCTAGATAGGGGAGAAGTAAATGAATGCCCAGAGTACTTTTTCCCAAGTTATATTCAGGAATATATTGAAAAAGAGTATGAGATACGATCTTTTTATTTAGATGGGGAGTTCTTTTCTATGGCTATATTCTCTCAAGCCAATGAAAATACAAAAATAGATTTCAGGCACTATGATAAAGTGAATCCAAACAGATATGAACCTATTGTACTTTCCGCTGAATTGGAATCTAAACTTAAAAATTTTATAGCCTACCTTGGAACAAACTGTGGTTCCTTCGATTTGATTATGACACCGACTGGACAAACAGTTTTTCTAGAAGTCAATGTGTTGGGTCAGTTTGGAATGGTCTCAAAACCTTGCAATTATAATCTGGAAGAAAAGGTGGCTATTAAACTAATTGAAGAGCATAAAAAACGAGCTATAACAGATAATAAAGAAATACAAAACAATACAATTCACCATCAATTTGAAGATGCTTTGTGCATGAATAAATTATCTCAGGCGAAAACAATTAGCGTAAAATCAGGATTTTATTCATCGCTATATGAATCAGAATATGGTTATGTTAAGGATCTTCAAAAACATACAGACACCTTATGTTAGTCCCCCATGTTCCATATCATCTTTTCCCGACATGCATACCTGTACGTGGATATAGTCGTAGCGTAATAATCGATTTACATTTAAATAATTATAAATTTATTCCGAATTCACTTTGTGATATATTGGAGAAACACAATGGGAAAACAATTGAGAGTATAAAAAGCGAATTTGATGAAGTCGAACATCAAACAATTGATGAATATTTTTTATTTTTGAGTGACAATAATTATATTCATTTCTCGGAAAACATTGTATTTAAAAACCTTTCAAACGATTTCACCGCTCCGGAGTTGTATTCGAACGCCTTTGTTGAAATTGGGCATGAAATACCTTGCAATGTTTTGGATCAGTTAAGTGAAGCAAATTGTTTACTTGTTCAGTTGAAATTTACGCAAGCATGTAGTTTTGATTTCTTTATTGAAGTTTTAGAATATGTAAACAAACTGAGAATTACCAATATACATTGCTATTTACAATACAGTGATGAAATTAAAGCAAAATGGGATGAAGTTCTTCAAAGAACGGTTAAGCTAACAAGATGCTTTTTCCTGAATTCTCCAGAGTATTCGGAAATAAAGTATGGTGTCAATGACTCGTATGTGGCCGTTTTCTTAGAGAAACAAATTAGTAAAAATTTGCATTGTGGTAATATTCATCCACAAATGTTTCGGGTTTCAAAAAGAATGGTTTTTGAAAGCATGCAGTATAATTCATGTTTGCATAAAAAAATATTCATTGATAAAAATGGCAACATGAAAAATTGCCCCTATTCAAACAATGTTCTGGGGAATGTTACAGAAACACCGTTAGTCAGCATTGTGAATTCCAGTGAGTACAAAGATCTTTCTTCAATTCGAAAAGATAATATTGATGTGTGTAAAGATTGTGAATTCCGTTATCTTTGCCTCGATTGTAGGGTCTATGTTTCTGACAGTAATAAATTGTCACAACCTGCGAAATGTACTTACAATCCTTATATTGCTAAATGGAATGGACAGGAAGGATATGTTTCTGTTTCTGAATGGATTGCATTAAGAAAATAAAACTCTTTTATGAATACGAAAATCATTATAATTGTTTGTCTGTTATTTACAAACAAAATCGTTGCACAAATTGACACAGCTCAATTTCGATTACCAGAGAATTATAGGTTAGCAGCCAATTACTATCTTAAAAAGACTGCCGATTCGCCACAGTTACAACACAACTATTATCAAACTGCTTGTTATCTCTCTTTATTGGAAAAACCCGATAGCTCTTTAACGTTTGTAATGTTAGCCATTGAGAAAGGGGCAAAGGGCGAAGATATCTTAACCGATACCGACTTTCAAAATCTTTATTCCCTTCCTATTTGGAAACAAGTAATTGCTACTCTTGATAAACAGTTTTTGCTTGGCTATCCAAATATAACTAATCCAGAACTTTCTGTCGAATTGTGGCATATTTGGATTGAAGATCAAAGATTTAGAACACTATCAAAAAATATTAAAGATCGAAAAGGGATGATCTTTGACACGGGGTATGATGCTCGATTAAAACGAGTTGAAAATATTATAGCACAATTTGGTTGGCCAACAATAAGGATGGTAGGAGAGAAATCAGCAGAAGCTATATTTTTAGTCATACAGCATTCAGATGGTATAAAACAATACTTACCGATGTTAATTAAGGCAGCTATGAAAGGCGAGGCAAATAAAAAACATGCAGCTATGATGATTGACAGGCATTTGTCTTGGATGGGTAAGTTTGGAAAGCGTAAACAAGTACAGATTTTTGGCACACAATACTTTCGAACGCGGTCGAAAGATACAGTAACAAGAAAAGATACTTGGAGCGATATGGAACTTTATCCTATTGCCGACGAAGAGAATGTTAACCGACGACGGAAAGCCATTGGATTGGAATCAATTGAAGAATTTTGCTTCCAACGAAAAGTCCAATACATCCCAATCAAAGAACGTTTGGATTCTAAACCTATTAAGATTAAACGTCGTTGGAAACGAAAGGGTTATTTGTTGGGAACTAGCCCTCAAAAATAAAGAATGGGATTTTCGCTGTATACACAACATGACGCCATGGACTGCGGTCCCACCTGCTTGCGCATGGTGGCGAAGCATTATGGAAAGCATTTTACATTAGAAACCCTGCGCGAACGAGCGCATATTTCACGCGAAGGGGTAAGTCTATTAGGCATAAGTCGTGCTGCGGAAAGTATTAAATTTCGCACAACTGGCGTTAAGTTGTCTTTTGAGGATTTGAAAGTCGAAGCCCCACTGCCGGCAATAAGCTTAACGTTGGTTTTTTTGATAATTTCTTTGTACAACGCATTCGAGGTTCCCTGTAACATTCCATCTTTCGCGATGTGAACTCCAATTCTCTCATAATCAACAATAAAATCGATTACATTTAATTCCGAAATATCGAGCCAACCCGATGTAGCAATTTTTCCGTTGGTGCAATCGGCGCCTAAAATAATTTTATGGTTTTCGTACAGCGATATCCAACGTTTAAACATTTCCGGTCTTTCCACTGCAATGCTCCCTCCTGTAATTTGACAGACGCCACTGTTAAATGCAATTTGCAAATCGTTGTCCGACTTCAAACCACCTCCAAAATCAACGCTTAGATTTGTTTTACTACAGATTTTTTCTAACACTTTATAGTTTACAATGTGTTGCGATTTTGC
>JAQVXN010000140.1 GCA_028709135.1 Bacteroidaceae bacterium
TCATTCCTAATTTCAACGTATGCATCCCTTATGTCCTCTTTCACACTCCCGCCAATTTCATGCTTCCCCTGGACATAAATACAAGAATTGTTTTCAGTTTGCAGTCCCTGAATACCATTTATTACTTCGGGATAAAATGTTTTAATATCATCCAAATTTATGGTCATAGTGTTTTTCCTCCGTACAAAAGATAAACTTCCAATCAATCGGTCTTTACTATAAGTATATCTCTCTACAGGTTTTAAGGTCAGTTTGATTAAAATTTTAGAAACGAGCCACAGTTCCTTCTTCTTCAAATCATAGTAAAAAGGCCCGTAAATAAACTGCTCCACATGAAACGGAGGCGCATCCCAGTCACCTTGATCTATAACAAATGCAGAGGTTGAATCCGGAACAACAGCATTGTGATGGGGAGAAAAATCTGTTGCGAATAAATGCATCCCAATGGTGTCACACTCAAAACTTTCCATCATCCTATCGGCCGGCAATATCACATGAAAACCGGATGTCGGAATATTAACAGCTAATCCATTAAATGAGGACATCCAATCATGTGTACCACTTGTTTTGTATCCAACCCATTTATATGCATAATCGGGATATGAAATTATTGAAAAATCATTGTCTTGAAAACTAATCCATATTTGCATGTGATTCTCATCTATCATCTGAGTCGTAAAAGTTCCAAGATTCAAATACTCACCATACCACCACGTTGCTTGAATCGCTTTTGTATTTGTGCACATTCCAAAGAATATACTTAAAATAATTATCAGCTTTTTCATTGTTCTCATTTTTAGGTTAATGACATCGTGACGGGCCTTTTCTTATAAGCTCTCATTTTAAGCTATTTCGTCTATTTTCCTGCAATAATAATAAAATTATAAATTACAAATAAATTTTTCAGCAATTATTTTATCGAAAAAATAAATAATTGTTAATTAGCAACGAACATATGATTTAGTACTTATCTAACTAGCAACGGATTCTACTGGCCTCCGCATCAATCTGACACAGAGATTTTTAAATGCTTCAATTATATTTCCTATTTTTTAAACAGCATTATATAGGTTAGAACTTTAACCAGACATAAACATTTTACCTCGTAGGGTCTTTGAGACTCTTGATACATTTCATTATTTGGCTGAAATTCTATCAGGATATAGTATTTAAATGAAAGATTACTTCTCATTCTATGTGACGCGGTGCGTTTCTTTGGTGACGCGACGCGTTTTTTTCATGACGCACTGCGTTTCTTTTGTGACGCACTGCGTCACCAACTTTGATTCAGCAAGTAAAAATTTGAAAAACACGATTGAATTATTTGAAAGCAACGAGTTTATTTTACGACCTGTATTTTCTTAAAAAGAAAACGATGATAAAAAGCAGACCCAGAGCTATATCGAACTTTTCTTCAACTAAACTTCAATTCTTTAAACATTTTCGTCCATTTTGCTCTTGCCTGTTGACTCCAGGTTTATCAAACTAGTTTTTAAATTATCTCCTATCAAAAGCAGATACAAGAGGAAATCTATTTAAGTTCTTCAGAGCACGGAGTCTCTAATACTGCGGAATCGCACACCTACGCCTTCATTACATTCAAGAAAAGCATTCGTCAAAAAATACAACAAATTTATTTTGAGTGAAGTCGTACTTTATGGATCGATCATTCGGAGAAAATGAGAATCGTGTCGCCCCCCATAGAATGGCACAAAAAATCTTTTTATTTCTAATTTCGTTGAGTTAACCAAATCGAGTAAGTAGGGAAACAGTCGTTTTCTTTCCTTTCACAATCGCCTCCGATTGAAACTTGCAAGTCGCTTTGGGGGTCGTCGCCAACTACGTCCCACATGGACTTTTACCACAGATGTATGGCATGCCCGTCATACACAAAAAGAGGATGTGTACATTTTGACACATCCTCTTAAAAAAGTTATTAATCTGCCCAACTATTCTGCAGCGGGA
Source organism: Bacteroidaceae bacterium (assembly GCA_028709135.1). Taxonomy (GTDB): domain Bacteria; phylum Bacteroidota; class Bacteroidia; order Bacteroidales; family Bacteroidaceae; genus UBA6382. The sequence goes on from JAQVXN010000140.1 coordinate 1,966, forward strand.
GCTTCAGCAGGTGCTGCTTCTGCGGCAGGAGCGGTTGCACCTTCTTCAGCTGCCTTCTCGGCAGCAGCAGCGGCAGCAGCTTCCTCAACTGCTTTAACAGCTTCGGTTTTTTTCTCTGCCACTTTCTTAGCAATGGCCTCATTCACCTTCTTCTCTTCTTCAAGACGCGAAGCCTTTACAGATTTTTTCTCATCAACAACTTTCGCTGTGAGTTTACTTAATTTCTCTTCATGTTCCTGTTTCCAAGCATCAAATTTGGCCTTGGCAGCAGCTTCATCAAAAGCTCCTTTACGAACACCGCCATGGAGATGCTTCATCAACATGACACCTTCACGTGACAGGATGTTACGTACCGTGTCAGTAGGCTGTGCACCGGTTTCCACCCAGTAAAGAGCACGCTCAAAATTCAAATCTACCGTTGAGGGTTTTGTGTTTGGATCGTACGTTCCAATTTTTTCAATAAACTTACCTGTAGCAGGTGCGTTTACGTCTGCGATAACAATGCCGAAAAAGGCGTGACCTTTACGACCGTTACGTTGCAATCTAATCTTTGTTGCCATAAATTTTGTTTAATTATAGGTTTGAATATGCTGTTATCTCGTAACAGCGGTGCAAAAATACTGTTTTTTTGGTAAACGGCCCAGACTTTTTCTAAAAACTTTCTGCTCGTAATGAGTGCGATAAGATTGAAGAATCTAATTTCTGGTCTTTTTCTGGTCTTTCAAACAAGCTTTCACAAAATAGGTCATCAATAAAATATAAGCCACCGCAGAAACTACATTGCTCCACATGCTCCCTACCCAGGCCTCATTGACGGGGTTAAAACCGGCAAAACGCAAGATGGCACTAACGACACCCATCAAAGCGCCACCAGCTATGAAGCCGGAAGCCAACAAAGTGCCCAAGTCCCCACGCGCCTTATTAACAGCATCATCTTTGGAACGGGTCGTAACATACCAATTAATCAGTCCTCCTGCTAAAAGCGGCAGGTTCAGATCCAACGGTATAAACATACCCAAAGCAAAAGCTAAAGCTGACACATGAAACAATTCTAAAACAATAGCGATAACGGCACCAATACCATAAAGCAACCAGGGGGCGCCCTGCCCGCTCATCAAGGGTTCAATGACGGCCGCCATGGCATTGGCCTGAGGAGCTGCCAACTGTCCACTGGTAAATCCGTAAGTACTATTCAATAACATAATGACCCCGCCAACGGTAGCGGCGCTGACCAAAATACCAAGAAATTTAAATGTTTCCTGTTTTCTCGGCGTGGAACCCAACCAATAACCTATTTTCAAATCTGTCACGAAACTGCCTGCTGTAGAGAGTGCCGTACAAACCACGCCACCCATTAGTAACGCAGCCACCATACCTGCAGCGCCATGAAGTCCGACGGCCACCATAATAACAGAAGCCAGTATCAGCGTCATCAGCGTCATTCCCGAAACAGGATTACTGCCCACAATGGCAATGGCATTGGCTGCAACCGTAGTAAATAAAAAAGCAATAAAAGCCACCAATACAATCGCTACAATGCTGAACAGTAAATTACCTTGCATGACACCAAAAAGGAAAAACCCAAAAATCACCAGTATCGTTAATCCGGCTCCTATGGCAATAATTTTCATAGGTAAGTCGCGCTGCGTACGTGGCTCCTCATTGTCTACTCCTTTCATTTTAAATGCCTTGCCCGTGAGTTTAGCCGCATCGGCAATAATTTTGCGACTTTTAAAAATGCCTATTAATCCGGCCATGGCAATACCGCCGATTCCAATATTCTTGGCATACGAAAAAAGTTGATCGGGGCTGGCAGCAGAAGCCAATACTGACACCCCTTTTACCGTAATAGATGTATCGCCAAAGAGAAAAGCAATCGCAGGTACGGCGATCCACCAAATAACAGCAGAGCCGGCACAAATAATTACCGCATATTTCAAACCTACAATGTAACCCATGCCGAGGACGGCAGCACCGGTATTCACCTTGAAAACCAGTTTTGCCTTATCAGCCAAAACTGTTCCCCATTTAAACACACTGGTACTGAACGTATCCGCCCAAGAACCGAAAGTAGCAATGACAAAATCATAGATACCACCAATCAGGCCGGAGATAAGCAATGGTTTGGCCTGTCCTGCTCCGCCTTCGCCACTAATAAGAACCTGTGTCGATGCAGTGGCCTCAGGAAAAGGATACTTCCCGTGCATCTCTTTCACAAAATATTTACGAAACGGAATCATAAACAGAATACCCAAGAAACCACCCAGGAGAGAAGACAGAAAAACCTTCATAAAATCCACTGTGATTTGGGGGTATTTAGCTTGCAAAATATACAGAACCGGTAATGTAAAAATGGCTCCTGCCACAATCATACCGGAACAGGCTCCAATACTCTGGATAATGACATTTTCACCAAGAGAACTCTTACGATGGGTTGCTCCGGCCAAACCTACTGCAATAATAGTAATAGGTATCGCAGCCTCAAACACCTGTCCCACACGAAGGCCCAGATAGGCACATGCCGCACTAAAAACCACAGCCAATATGAGGCCCAAAGAAACAGACCATGCCGTAACTTCACGCGGCTTCGACTTGGGACTCATGACAGGTTCATATTTTTCTCCTTCTCGGAGTTCTCGGAAAGCATTTTCCGGCAATTTAGTTTGCTTATCGTTATCCATAATTTGTATTTTACTGTTGCAAATTTATAAAGAAAGATCCACCTACACCGTTTTTTTCGTTTGAATTTGAACACCAAGGCTTGATTGCATCAAATAGCAAAAAGGCCGAAAAACAATTACATATTATTTTTTCGACCTTTTCTGTTATTTTGTTTCGCAACTAAGAATCTTGGCGCATAAGCACCTCCTCATTCCTGCATCTTGCGTATGGTTTGTATAAAACTTTTCGTCACCATGAATGTTATCAGGAAGTTGCTAAAACTTTTAATCTAAAAAAGACATCATCAATGATTCCGGGTAGGATTTTGAATTAACAGCATCAATTATAAGCATTTTCTCCGTGTTCGTAAATATCGAGGCCTTCCTCTTCCACACGTTTGTCAACACGCATTCCCATGGTTTTATCAATTATCTTGAAAAGTACAAAAGTGATCACGCCACTATATACTATTGAGAACAACGTTGCCAGACACTGCACCCCAAGTTGGTGCCAATCCCCGTAAAGTGCGCCTTTAGCTCCTCCCGTTATCGCAGCCGTAGCAAATACTCCGGTAAGAATAGAACCAAGAATACCACCTACACCATGTACGCCGAAAGCATCCAGAGAATCATCATAACCCAGCTTCGGCTTTACGTAAGCCACCATCCAATAACAACAGCATGCCGTTACGAATCCTATCACAATAGCACCCATGACTCCAGTACTTCCAGCAGCAGGAGTAATGGCTACAAGACCTGCCACAGCTCCGGTGCATGCACCGACCGTTGTGGGACGACCACTGCAAATCCAATCAATAGCCATCCACGTCATAGCTGCCACACAAGTACAAAGATGCGTAACCAAAAAAGCATTCGCATCCAACCCGTCAGCTGTCAGTCCGCTACCGGCATTGAAGCCGAACCAGCCCAGCCAAAGGAATGCAGCTCCGAGAAAAACATAAGTTACATTTGTTGCTGGAATAGGACGTCCTGGTTTGTAGTCAGAACGTCGTCCCAACATGACAGCCATCACAAGAGCTGACACACCGGCATTAATATGCACCACAG
>JAQVXN010000141.1 GCA_028709135.1 Bacteroidaceae bacterium
ACGTTGTTTGCGTGAAAGAATTTCTGTTTGAAAGTCATGGATGCGTTTGCGGTCCAGGGCCGTGCCGTCTTGGCGCAGAAAAGGTTCGTGGCGGCCGTCTTCCACAGCGTAGCAGAGGGGGCCTACGTAAGGCACGGACACGTCTACGTCATTGGGATAGAAGGTGCGAAACTCCATACAGGTTTGTCCGCCTTTGCTGATGCCAGTGCTGATCCATTTGTTGTGATAAATGGTTTTAAAGGCGGAAACAATGTCATGCAGGTCGTTCATGGCGTTTTGCTCCGTCATATATTGCCAGTTGCAGGGTGTGGGTGTGGATGCAGCAAAAAATCTATGTTCCACAAAAATCACGTTGGCATTGAACAGGCTGGAAAGTTCTTCCAGATAGTTTGGCGAGAGGGCATAATCTGCACTGTAACCTTCTGTGACAATCACGGTGGGGCGGTCTGTTGCGCGGTGCATCACGATGACGCGCTGTGAGAATTGTCCTTTGTCGGGGTGTTGGTGATCCAGGGGTTGTGAGAAGTTGAGAACGAATTTGGCTGCGTACCCTACGGAGTTTGAAAGTGGTTTGAGATCTGTAATTCGGTTGATGGCGCGTATTTGTGTCTCAAAAGTAGTAACGTTTTCAGCCCAAAGTGTCAGGGTGGCCAAAACAAAGGAAAATAATAGTAGAGTTCTTTTCATGATTAGATAGATGAATAAAAACGCGCCAAATCAAAGAGAGAAAGGCGCGTTTTTAGGATTGTTGTTTTAATGAGATAAGATTATTTCGTTAGTGCTTTATCAATTTCTGAAGTAATGATATCATCTCCAGGATAACCCCCTTCGGCAATGTTGTCGTAAGATTTCGTGCCGTCCTTGTTAATAACGAGGTAGCTGGGAATGCCTTTGATGCCGAGGCTTTTCAGGAGGCCGCTGAATTGGCTGTTTGTGAGGCGGTAATGATAGCCTTTAATAGTTGGCATGACCTCGTTGAAATTTTGCAAGGGAGACGTTTCGCCCGTTACGTAAACAAAGGCGATATCCTTTTTCTCTTTCAAATATTTTTCTTTGATGGGGTCAATTTGTTTCATGGCCATCATGCAGGGACCGCACCACGTAGCCCAAAAATCAATTAGAATCACTTTCCCTTTGTATTGCTTTTCAATCGCTGCAAGCAGTTTGTCGGTTGCCGTATTTTCAGGGATTTGTACCAGTGTGACGTTTGCCTTTTTCGGCGATACAACAGGCTTGGCCTTTTGCTGGGCACAACTGCTGTTGAAGATCAAAACAAATGTTGCAATAAATAATAGATTCTTTTTCATTGTGACTTGATTTTACAGTTCGCCGCAAAGATAATTATTTAAAATGTTAAAAGCAGGTTTTCTTCCTTTTTTTATAATTCTTCGGGATAAAGTTTTATAGATGGCGTTGACGGGTAAATGGAAATAAAATTATAATTTTACAACGAAAAAGTGGGTGGAACGCTTTACGTTGCCCCTTTTAGCAAGAAAGAAGAGAATAAAGAAATAATAAAAAGATGAAAGAATTTCGTTATGCCTCAGATTTAGGCAATTTTGAAGAAGCTCTTAAAGAAGCGTTTGAGATCAAAAAGGACCGCTTTAAGTATCAGGGTTTGGGAAAGAACAAAACCTTGTTGATGATTTTTTTCAACAACAGTTTGCGGACGCGTTTAAGTACTCAGAAAGCTGCGATGAATCTGGGCATGAACGTGATTGTGCTCGACATCAATCAGGGTGCGTGGAAACTGGAAACGGAGCGCGGCGTCGTGATGGACGGAGACAAAAGCGAACACCTCTTGGAGGCTATTCCCGTGATGGCGCAATATTGCGACTTGATCGGCGTGCGTACTTTTGCCCGTTTTGAAAGTCGTGAAGCGGATTACACGGAGGAAATCCTGACGCAGTTCATCAAATATAGCGGTCGTCCGGTCTTTTCCATGGAGAGTGCCACGGTGCACCCCTTGCAGGCTTTTGCCGATCTGATTACCATCGAACAATATCGAAAATTGAAACGTCCCAAGGTGGTCATGACGTGGGCTCCCCATCCGAAGGCCTTGCCGCAGGCCGTACCCAATAGTTTTGCGCAATGGATGCTCGCTGCCGACGTGGACTTCGTGGTGACCCATCCCGAGGGCTATGAACTCGATCCCCAGTTTGTCTCGGGTGCTCAGGTGGAATATGATCAGATGAAAGCCCTAGAAGGGGCCGATTTCGTGTATGCCAAGAATTGGAGCTGCCCCGGTGTGACTCGCCCCGAAGATTATGGCAAGGTGATCAACAAGGATATGAATTGGACTGTAGATGCCAAACACATGGCCGTAACGAACAATGCCTTCTTTATGCATTGCCTCCCCGTAAGGCGCAACATGATTGTTACCGACGACGTCATCGAGGCTCCCACCTCGCTCGTAATTCCCGAAGCTGCCAACCGCGAAATTTCTGCTACCGTAGTTTTGAAACGCATGTTGGAAGATTTATAACAGGAGAATGACTGTTAACGAACGACATTTCTTAGGTTTTATTCGCTTCGCATTGTTTGGCACCGACTATCCCCATGGCATTCTTACCCGGGCCGGCTGGAAAGAACAATTGGAATTGGCCAAAAAACAAACGGTCTCCGGTTTACTTTATAATGCTGCTTCCCAGCTGCCTCATGATCTGAGACCCCCGCAGCAAATGCTCCTGAAACTTTTCGGCAGGGTGGTCTATTATGAAAAAATGAACAGGATGTTGAATGAACGTACCTGCGAAATTTTCAAAATCTATAAGGACATGGGCTATCATCCCATTTTACTCAAAGGACAGGAAGTGGCTACGCTTTACGATCATCCCGAATTACGCGTTTTTGGCGATATTGATATTTTTGTGCCCGATTACGACGAGAGACTCTACGATTGGGTGCAAAAGAATTCAGAGGGTACGAATTACGTTCCCGGACAGGGACATTTGATGAATTTCGAGTGGAAAGGTGCCACCATCGAAAACCATTTGTCCCTGTTGAAATTTTATAACAAGTCGTTGGCGCGGCAGATGGAGGAGATTGTGACGAGCGAACTTGATCCTGAGAACATTTCGGACTTTGTCACGATCAATCAAGTCAAACTGGAAGTACTACCCAGAACGCTGGGACTTCTCTATCAAATTGTTCATTTTTCAAAACATTTGATCATGAGTGGCGTGGGACTACGCCAACTTTGTGACATCACCCTGACGCTGCACCGTTTTCACGACGAGATCGACAGCGACAAACTTTGCCGTTGGTTCGACAAACTCGAAATGCGCCAGATGGCCAATGCTGTGGCCGCCGCCGCGGTACTTTATTTGGGATTGCCTCCCGAGGAAGTGCCTTACGATTATCAAAAAGATTCTTTAGATGAAAAGGAGGAGAAACTCATGGAAATCGTTATGGATGCCGGCAATTTCGGCTATTGGCTCAAATTGGGAAAGAAAAAATCCTGGTGGGAACGTCTCTGCAAAAATTTGAAACAATATTTCCGCATTTATCCCTACATGCCCAAGGAAGTCAGAACGGAAATCTGGTTGAGCATTTTCGGACGTTTAAAATGAATACCACCTTTTCTACCTGTCTGCTCCTCCTGCTAGCGCCACTTTTGGGATAATCTCCTTTTTGATAGCTCACTTAACAAAATGCCGCTCTGCTGGCCATTTTCAAGTTTCATTCCTTCTTTTAATAAATATTATTTTACAAATATCGCCCGAGGGTATCCTCGGATACGATGTTTTTTGTAAATTTGCGATGAAAATAATCCGTATAAAAACAAATATCATGGTAGATTTCAAAACTTTAGGCTTAGTGAACACTCGCGAGATGTTCAAAAGAGCCATTAATGGCGGTTATGCCATTCCGGCATTCAACTTCAATAACATGGAGCAACTTCAGGCCATTATTAAGGCCTCTTCCGAATTGAAAAGCCCTGTTATATTGCAGGTTTCCAAAGGAGCCCGCAACTATGCCAACCAAACCCTGCTACGCTACATGGCTCAAGGAGCTGTAGAATATGCCAAGGAACTTGGTTGCAAGCATCCTGAAATTGTTCTCCATCTGGACCACGGCGACAGCTTCGAATTGTGCAAGAGCTGCGTTGACTTTGGTTTCAGTTCTGTCATGATCGATGGTTCCGCTCTGCCTTATGAGGAAAACATCGCTCTGACACGCAAAGTCGTTGAATATGCCCATCAATATGATGTTACCGTAGAAGGTGAACTCGGCGTTTTGGCCGGTGTTGAGGACGAAGTTGCTTCCGAGGAATCTCACTACACCAAACCTGAAGAGGTCATTGACTTCTCCAAACGTTCCGGCGTAGACAGCCTCGCTATCTCCATCGGCACTTCTCACGGTGCTTATAAATTCAAACCCGAACAGTGCACACGCGATCCGAAAACCGGACGCCTCGTTCCTCCTCCTTTGGCTTTCGACGTGCTCGATGCCGTGATGGAGAAACTTCCCGGCTTCCCCATCGTTTTGCACGGCTCTTCTTCTGTTCCACAGGAATATGTCGACATGATCAACGCCAATGGCGGCAAACTGCCGGATGCTGTTGGTATTCCCGAAGAACAACTGCGTAAGGCTGCCAAGAGCGCCGTTTGCAAGATCAATATCGATTCCGATTCCCGTTTGGCTTTCACTGCTGCTGTTCGCAAAGTGTTCAATGACAAACCCGGAGAATTCGATCCTCGCAAATACTGCGGACCAGCTCGCGATTTGATGACAGAGCTTTACAAACACAAAATTCTGGACGTTCTGGGTTCCAATAATAAATTGGCTAATTTGGAATAGTAATTAGATTTTTTTTCGCTCATTTGGAGCAGACTCAAGATTTTTCTTCTGTCTGCTCTTTTTTTGGTCTCCATGAAAACAAAACTCCTGCTCAAAAACGTTTCTTTGACATTGCTCTTCTCCTTGAAAAATAATCCAAGGGGATTGTCGTCTTGAAAAGCTTCAAATACCGTGTTTCTGCAGGTGTTTGCGGCCCGCCTGAATAACGCTCTTTTCCGTCAAGGTTCTGAAGTGCGATACCTATAAATACTTTGAGAGAGTCTCAAAAGCTGTCGTGCACAGGAAGTGTCGCGAAAATCATTTGCTTATCAATGCTTTCGGTGTGACGAAACAGATAAACTCTTTGGAAACCTTGTTCTGAAAAACAGTCCCCATAAAAAACAATACTTGTCCGCTATTCTTTACCGGACAAGTATATAAAATTGGATTCCGTGAAGAGAGAGAAACGGCGAGAGAAAAACTTAGTATTATTTTTCCAAGTCCTCGATGGCCCGCGCTATTTGGTCGGGACAGCTTGTTTCTTTGTTACCGCAACAAATGCCGCTGAATTTGGTTTTGACCTCTTCCAAACTCATGCCTTTCACCAGGGTGCAAATACCTTTTAAATTGCCGTCGCAACCACCAATGATGCGTATATCGTGTATTCTTTTGTTCTCGTCAGCTTGCACCTGAATATATTGAGAACAGGTGCCGTGGGTCTTATAAAAAACGCTTTTCATCGAAATGCAAATTCAAAACAAGATGTTCCCCTTTATTGTCCTCCTGTGGCGTCCATAATCTTTTTCAGACCTCCTGTGGTGGAGTAGAACGTAACGTGGGTACTCGTACGCTTGTTGAAGAGTTC
>JAQVXN010000142.1 GCA_028709135.1 Bacteroidaceae bacterium
TAACTAAGTGTCAAGAACTTAAAGTTACTAACAATCAGCCACTTGACCAATTCTTTTATGCTAACTCTTGTTAATATAACTCATTATAGCTGAGAACATTAATCAATTATTTAACGGAGTATTGTTAAAAAGGACGCATACGAAATAGTCTTCCGCTAAACATTAGAGCTGAGATATCATTTTACAAATAAAATTATTTTATCAACATACAAAATCAAATAGATACAGATTATACAATTATATATATGTTTAAAATATACCTCACAATCTTGTCAAATATAGCACATAAAAAACTATTTCACCAGAGAATTCTTAACTTTGCAGCGAATTAAGTCATGAACGATTTCTATAAAATAAAAAATGAGAAAAATAAGATTATTCACGTTATGCTTGTTGTGCATGTTTGGCTTTAATCTGAAAGCCCAAGAAAGTGCCAATGTAGCATATCAGGATCCAAATGTACGATTTACAGTAATTACAGATGGCGTTTTGAGATTGGAATACGCTCCTGACGGACAGTTTGTAAACGACCGTTCTTTTGTTGCTATTAAACGCCAATACCCCAAAGTAGACTACAAGGTCAGTAAAGGCAGTCTAATTACTATCAAAACAAAAGAGTTTACACTTAAATATAAAAAAGGGAGCGGCCCATTTACGGATAAGAACTTAAGCATTGTTTCTTCTAAAGGAGTGCTTCCATTTAAATGGGTACCCGGGATGAAAAACAATGAGAATCTAAAAGGTACCACAAGAACTCTTGACGGCTGGAACGGAGACTACTACGTTTATGAAAAACGTAAAGGTGAATTGGAAGACGGTTTGCTCTCGCGTAATGGCTGGACATTGATAGACGATTCTAAGAGTTATCTGTTTGATAATTCTGATTTTGCATGGATTAAAGAGCGTCCTCAAAATGGAGGACAGGATTTTTATTTCATGGGATACGGCCACAACTATAAAAAAGCATTGAAGGACTTTACCGTATTTTCGGGAAAAGTGCCACTACCTCCGCGCTACGCTTTCGGTTATTGGTGGTCTCGCTACTGGGATTATTCTGACAAAGAAATTCGCGACTTACGCAACAATTTTAAGAATTACGATATCCCGATTGACGTTATCGTGCTAGATATGGACTGGCACTATAGTGATGGGAAGCGTGGTACTTGGACTGGTTATAACTGGAATACCCATTTATTGCCAAGCGCACAAGGTGTCATCAACTACCTACATCAAAGCGGAGTAAAAACCACCATGAATATTCATCCTGCCGATGGTGTTTTTCCTTATGATCCTGGTTTTAAGGAAATGGTAAAGCAATTGGATTTGGATACCGCTACGACAAAAAACATTCCGTATGAAGGTACAAACAAAAAGTTTATGGGTGCATTTTTCGGCATCATGCTACGCCAATATGAAAACATGGGCGTTGACTTCTGGTGGTATGACTGGCAACAATTTCTAAATGACAAAAAATTCAAAGATTTAAGCAATACCTGGTGGTTAAATTATTATGCTTTCCACGATATTGACCTGCACCACTCAGCACGCCCCATGATTTATCATCGTTGGGGAGGATTGGGTAATCACCGTTATCCAATAGGTTTTTCTGGCGACAGTTACGTAACGTGGAATATGCTGGATTATCAACCCTACTTCAGTTCCACGGCCTCAAATGTGCTTTATGGCTATTGGGGACATGATTTGGGAGGGCATCAAATGGCTGGTGGCACTTTCGATCCTGAGTTATATGCCCGCTGGTTACAATTTGGCGTATTCACCCCCATTTTCCGCACACACTCCTCAAAGAATGCTCTTTTACGTAAAGAACCTTGGATGTTTACAAACGACTATACTTCCGTACTTCGAAATGCAGTACAGGAACGATATAAATTGATACCTTATATTTATACAATGGCTCGTAAAACTTATGACGATGCCATTTCTATTTGCCGTCCCATGTACTATGATTATCCTGATAATCAAGAAGCTTATGACATGAAAAACGAGTATATGTTTGGAGATAACCTTCTGATTAGCCCAATAACAAGACCCATGATACAAGGCATTTCAAACAACAAAGTTTGGTTGCCCGCCGGCACTGATTGGTATGAAACTGCAACAGGGACCCTGCTAAAGGGAGGTCAATCACTTATACGAAAATTTAATTTGAACGAATTCCCCGTTTATGTCAAAGCTGGTAGTATATTACCTCTCTATGAAAAAGTAAACAATGCGCAAAGCAATTCAGATTCCATCACCGTAACAGTTTTCCCGGGAGCGAATAAAGGCCAGTTTATCTGGTATGAAGACAATGGTTTAAATAAGGAATATGCCAAAGAATATGCCACCACACTGCTTTCACAAGAGCATAAAGGCCAAAACCTCACTGTTCGCATAGGCGCCCGCAAAGGTAATTATCCAGACATGCCCAATGAACGAAAATTTCGTATTAAAGTCGTGGCTTCTACTTATCCCAACAGCGTGACTGTAAATGGAACCCCAGCCCGATACAATTATAATGGAGAAGAATTATCCTTACTCATTGATGTGCCTCAAACTTCCTGTTCTGAAGAAAAAACCGTCGTTGTGAATTACCCTGCTGATACTCCCATCATTACTGACGGACTTTTGGGACAAATGCACCACGCTGAAATTGCTGTCAGTGATTTGAAAGACCGCATGAACGGCTTTATACCTAGTGATGAACTCGCAGATTTAGAATCCTTGGGAAGTGCTTTGACTTATTTTCCCGAACAAATGAAGGCTCGTGTTGAAAATTTTCGCAACAATTACAACCAACTTGATTCCATTCTGAAAAGAAATGATGTTAACGACGAAAACTCCATTGCCTTTCTGCGCCACATGATGATGTATGAAGATAAAGCCCTTATCACTTCTCCGGAACAATTTAGTTCAAATGCGCAAAGCAAAACAGATAATTCCGATTTCAAGAACTTACTGGACGGTAATATGACTACTTTGTTCCACTCATTATGGAAAAAGGATTTCTGCTCTCCACAAACATCAGGTTTGGGGTATCATAATCTGCAAGTAAAATTGAATAACCCTGTTCAGAAATTTTATTTCACCTATCGTGGCCGCTCAGATGCAAAATGGCATGATAATCCTAACGACATCGTCATTTATGCAACCAACGACGATGCGTTAGGCTCACAAACAGACAGCAAGACTTCTGACAAATGGAAGTTGATTCAGGAAATCAATAGCGGATTTCCCTCCAACGTTTCGGCTCCCGTTTACACGTCTCCCAATATTGACATGGGCGCACCTTATAAATATATACGCTTTGTGGTTAAAAGCACCACAATGGTAGGTACTGACAAAGACAGAATCTTTCCTTCACCAGAAATAACCGGAGTGGTTTTTAACCTCAGCGAGTTTCAAATATATCAAACAGTGTTAACCAAAAAATAGTTTTTCATTCATATAAAATATACTGCCTGTTCAGCTTTCGCAAAACAGGCAGTATGCTTTTTTAACAGATTCTACGGACCTCCGCATCAATCTGGCACAGCGAGTTTTAAATGCTTCAATTACATTTCCTGTTTTTAAACCGCATTTTATAGGTCAAGACTTTAAACAGGCAGAAACATTATATCTCGCAGTGTCTTTGATACACTTGATACTTTTCTTTATTTGGCTGAAATTCTATCAGGATATGGTATTCAAAATGAAATGTTCCTTCTTATTCTTTGTGACGCGGTGCGTTTCTTTTGTGACGCGGCGCGTTTTTTTCATGACGCACTGCGTTTCTTTTGTGACGCACTGCGTCACCAACTTTAATTCAGCAAGTAAAAATTTGAAAAATACGATCGAATCAATTATTTGAAAGCAACGGTTTATTTTACAGCCTGAATTTTCACAAAAAGGGAACTAATAGGAACAACAGACCCAGGGCTAAATTGAACTTTTATTCAACTAAACTTCAAGTCTTTAAACATTTCAACTCATTTTGCTCTTGTCTGTTGACTCTACGGTTTAAATTTATGCACTCATAATTTCTTTTTCCGTATTATTTTTGTATGTTTGTTTCCATAAAATATATGAGAATCCTTCATTCTGTCCAATTACAATTTCTGGAATAGGGTTCATGATACAAGAAGAAACTTTGCACAATATAAGAATGTACTTTAAGATTTATCGATAAATGAAACAATTAATGAAAAACTTTTTACTAACAATTATCACATTGTTGATCTATACGCAAGGCGTAAAAGCTGTAACTGATGATCAATTTGTAGTTACACTTTCAGATGGACAAAAGATTTCAGTAAGCTTACCGAACAACACCATTCCCGAGTTACCCCTTACTTTTCCTGATGCGACTGGAAAAACCACTTTAAAATATGATGTAAACAACATCACCAGTATAGAATTGGTAAAACCACAAGCTGCTATTCAAGGTTGCCACCGCTGGGAAGTTTGCAAAGTTGCGACGCCATCAATTATTCTTGGCTTAAAAAATACAGAGAAACGTCTCCTCGGTCTTGTTTCTGAAAACGCTAATGGAAAAATCTACAAATGGATTTTGTCACAACACCACGGCGACAATATTTCAGAAACTCATTATGGTCTCTGGTATGGCATTCTTCTTTCTGGTTCCGATGTAGTTTACCCATTCATTCAGGACAGTAAGGTTTGGTTTCGAGATATAAATATGATTTTGGGTAAATCCAATTCCAACTTTGTTCAAGCCGTCAATGACTATTATATAAAAGGGAAAAAGAAAATTACAGATGAACATAAAGAAGAGCTAAAACAACACCCGGCATCAATTCTTGATTTACTCTACCATAAATAGTCATTTTTCTTTTTTATGTTTGACATCTTGGTTGACAGAAAAATGATTATCTTCGCCAAAATCTCAAACTGAAAATCATGAATAAGAAAAAAGTTCTGCCGTATTTGTTTATTCTTTTAATATGCTTAGCTTTTACTTCCTGTCATACAGCTGAAATGCCTGCTTTTGCTCGTAATAATGCCTGCGTAAATAATCCTGTGCGCGACACTCTTTTTATTACATTACGCGACTATGAAGACCAATGGGTAAATGTACGAATTAAATCAAACGATACTGATTTTGTGGGACGTGATCAAGTAAGAAATGGGCGTGTATGGTTTGATATCCGTCGCCTGCCTACCGCCTATTATACAGTTCAAATTGAAGTTATGGACCTGTCTTTTCTACAACATATATGGCATGAACGTACTTTCTGATACTTCGATATAATCAGTTGTGTTACGCTTAGTACACCAAATAAAATAAGGATGCCTCACGGCATCCTTATTTCTAAATAGTTACTCTAATAATGCTTATGAAAAAACTTGTTATTCTTTACTTGTTGGTACAAAAGTAGAACTATTCGGGCTTCTCAGAATAGAGAACCGAATCATTAAACAAAAAAATAGTTTTTGTTAATAGAAATCAAAGATAAAATTGACAAATTATCAACTACATAGACTTTTCAAGGAGTTCAGAAATCACCATAAGGATCGAGTAGGAGGAAAATAAAATAGGTTTTCCTCCTATTCTATTTTCCGACCTCTCACACCACCGTACGTACCGTTCGGTATACGGCGGTTCCTTATTTACGATGCAACTTTACGGTAATAATCCAT
>JAQVXN010000143.1 GCA_028709135.1 Bacteroidaceae bacterium
TAGCCAGTGCCAAAATTCCATTGTCAAGAATGATTTCACCCCAGTTGTATTGGGTTATGAGTGGCGACGAATTTACACTCGACATAAACAATCCCGACGCCCCGAAAGTGTTAGTTGTGGGCAACAATCCCGATAGGCAAAATATCTACGGTGCGGCTTTGGGGCTTTACAACTCCCGTATCGTGAAGCTCATAAACAAAAAAGGGCAATTAAAGAGTTCGGTGGTAATCGACGAATTGCCGACAATCTATTTCAAAGGATTGGATAACCTTATAGCCACTGCCCGAAGCAACAAAGTGGCTGTATTGTTGGGCTTTCAGGATTTCTCCCAATTAACAAGGGATTACGGCGACAAGGAAGCCAAAGTTGTGATGAACACCGTAGGTAATATTTTCTCCGGTCAAGTAGTTGGAGAAACAGCCAAAACGCTATCCGACCGTTTCGGAAAAGTATTACAGAAACGCCAGTCTATGACTATCAACCGCAACGATAAATCAACCTCTATCAGTACCCAAATGGATAGCCTGATACCACCGTCAAAAATCAGTAACTTAACACAAGGTATGTTTGTCGGTGCTATTGCTGATAACTTTGACGAACGTATCGAGCAGAAGATTTTCCATTGCGAAATTGTGGTCGATAACGCCAAAGTCGCTGCCGAAACAGAGGCGTACCAGTCCATTCCAATAATTACTGATTTTACGGACGAAAACGGAGTAAATCGCATGAAAGATATGATTAAAGAAAATTACGACCGTATCAAAGCCGAAACCAAACAAATCGTTGCCGAAGAATTACAACGCATCAAGGACGACCCTGCATTGGCTCATTTGTTGCAGCAACAGGAAGAATAAAATATTTACCTTGTAGGAGGAGAGTCAGAATAGGCTCTCCTTTTTTTAGGCATTAAAGGTATTTATCTTTATTTTCTCTTGCTTCTCTTTTATCGAAGACACGTAACCCTTCTCAAGTAACTTATGAGCTAATATCTGTGTGGCTGCGTTTAATGGAACAGAAGGTTTCTTCCCTCGAATGGAAATGTCTGAATATGGTTCTCCCAGAGAATTTAATGCTGTTGAAATTGAACTTTCTGAAAGAGAATGTATGTGGATATTCAATAGTTTTAATCTGTTTTCCATTACTTGTGCGTTAGCAATAATACCAAGAAGCAAATCGGTTTCTAATTCGACATATTGATAATTAGCCATGATTTTGCAGACCTGATTACATAATTGCTTACTACCTTTTATTACTTCCTTATCAGCATTCAGTAATATATCTACTTTTTGAGGGTAGTTAAAGACTTCAGATGTTAACAAAGCAATCAAGTCATTTTCATCAAAAGAATAAACCTCTTCTGATTCTAAAAACTTTTTAGAATTGCGTAATAGCAAATCTATATGCTTGTTGTTGTCAAAATTATCTTTGATGTAATTATACCTACCTAACGATAATTGCAGATATCCGTTTTTTATCATCACGTCTATTTTCTGATTGGACAAATCTGCAAAATCCAAAGGAGAATAGGCATACGGGAAACATGATATAATTGCTTCAAAGCAATCATCGGTTATGTTTTCGTCTATTATAATCGCATTGGATAGTTTTGATAATAGTGGGTTTTTGTCTCCCAAACTATCCTTGATTTTTGAAGTCGATAATTCTGTGTAGTTTACTGGGTTACTAACAAATTCACTCAAAGTCTCATTTACAGTGTCTTCTGACAAAGAAAAATAATGTTCAATATTCTCCCATGTGGCACTAACAGCAGATGTTGTAATCAAATATTCTTTTAACTCGCTATTTTCAACAGAAGAAAGAGAGTGTACTTTATTTTCAGATATATCTACGATTTTTCTCCTATCCTCTATTTTTATCAGATCATTATTTAATAACGAGAGAACGGATTCTGTAGATTCTTTGGTGTTGTTTGGGATTTGTAAAAACACATTGGATATATATGTTTGAATATTGTCATTGATATATTTAATTAGGTGTTTAGCTGTTGATGAGATGATAGTTGTGTAATTTTTTGTTTCAAGAGTCTCTGTATTTTCGACAGTTCCTTTAGATGAAACAAACAACTTAATCATATCAAAGTTGATTTTGTACAAATTGCTTTCGTAGATAAAATCAAACACTTTATTTCCTACTTCGGGCTGAGATAAATTTGTAAATTTGACATTTAGTTCTTTTAGTATTGAAGTTATTTTAGATTCCTCCATTCCAGACACAAAAGATAGGAAATTATTTTTCCCTGCTATATGGTTGGAAAGAGATGATTTTATATCCTGCTGTTTTATTTCACTTATACTTAAATGCGTTATTATTGCTTTTAAGTATTCTTCTTTTTTCTCATCTGAATAACCTGTCGTGGTAAGATGAGTCCAAAATGACTGCCATTTTTCGCATAAGTCTTGTATGAAAATATCAATGTTTATTCCCTCAGATAAGAACGTGTCAATAAACAGCATAGACGAACGGCTTTTATTGCAGATTTGCAACAATAGAGTTTCGTATTGGGTATTATATTTGTTTTTATTGGCTAATAGATAATCCAAAAGGCTACAATTCAGTGATTCCTTATATTCAAATTCTTTTGGTTTTATTTTTCTAAGTAAATTATCGATTTTAGTGAGTTTAAACTTAAAATCAAGAGCGTTCCTGTTTTTAATGCTAAATAGAAAGTCTCTATCATCCTTAGTTATAAGTCCTTCATAGAAATATGAAATGTAATCGTGGTAGTTTTCGTTTAAGTAGCCATTGCGTATCAGATATATAATTAGTTTTTCCTTTTCAATGTCTTTGAAAACACTTGAAATTTCTATTTTTTCCGCTATCTGAAGTAAGGAACTTGATTTAATATCATGTTTTTCCTTTTCTAATTTTTCTATTTTTTGTTTTGAAGACTCAATTTTGTTATTATCTCTATCAAGAATCAAACCCTCTCTTTCTTCATATGTTTGCTCCGAATCAACAGCTTTTTCAATGCTTTCAAAATTGAAAGTTGCATTATTTGTCTGGATTCTATATTGATTGGCATTATATCCATACTTTTCCAAATATTTGTATTGGATTGTAGTGCATTCTTGTAGAGAAGAAAAAACATCATCAACTTTTAATTCCTCAAATTGATATTCAGTGCCATTTATAATGAAAGAAGTGGCATTGGGCACTTTTATGAGTATTGCTTCGATGTAAATGGATCGCAGTTCATCAACATCCTTTACACTTACATTCTCAATCTGTTGTATTTTCTTTCGGGCTTCTTTTATTTCTTCATTGATTTCATCAACTCGATTTTTGATTAATTCTTTCTTGTTGTTGAAAATAGAAAACACATTTCCTTTGTCATTATGTAAATCAACAAAGTCAGAAGGAAATATGTTTTTATATATAATCATCGCCAAAAGATTATTTTGGTTCAGTTTAGGATCTAATTTTTCTTTGTAGACAACATATTCGTTATAGATGTTTTTCAACAACCTCATGTCGTCTATATACATGGATACATCACTTAAAAAATCAATTGATAGAGAATCTTTTGTTTCATCTTCTAAGATAAGATTTGCTTCCTTGAACTTATTAAGGAGCATTTCTCCAGAATTGGATGTGTTGATAATTGGGATAACAGGAATAATAAAATCGAAGAACTTAGTTCGATTTTTGTCTTGAAACATATCATCTTTAATTGCGTATAAAAATACGATTCTTCTGCCAATTTGCTTCGAGTGGTTTACCAATATGTTAAGTTCCCTCAGTTTCGTGAATATTTCAGTATTATTAAATCTGTCTAAATCTTCAATAATCACAATATCAAACTTTGTAACTTCGAAAAAATAGAGGATTTCATCTAAATGCTTGTTTAGAATAGAAGAATCCACATCATGGTTTATTTCTATTTCACCGCTCTGAACATTTAATTTATTGAGTTTTGAGTTGTTGGCTATTCTGAAAATTTTGGATACAGCATAGGAAATTCCGAGTGTTAGTGCACATAGTGCAATAATTGAGGCAATCTTATTGTTGTCCAAATCATATTCTTGCCAAAGAGAAAATGTTGTGATAAAATTAGGTTTAAAAAAGACGACTACAGCTGACAGCCAAACCATGAGCAATAAGGACTTGAATATAACACTTCTTGTCCGCAAATTTCTTATTCGTTTAAATCTTGAATCAGGTATCTGCTTATGTTTTACATGATAAAACATTTGTTGCATGATACTAAGTTCAATGAGTCTATTTATATCTTCATTTTCAGCTATATCTTTATCGCTAAATGAAGCTAATGATATGTTGAGAATGTTGTATTCTTTATGTTCCTTAATAAAGGTTTTGATAATACTACTTTTTCCAGAACCATAAGAACCTGTTAATGCTATATTCTTAATATTCTGGTTCTTCAAAGCCCATTCAAGGATTTTTGAATATTTTTTATCTTCATCACCTTTACTTGTTGGTGTTAAATCATCATATCCACTGGGATTGGGATTATCCTCTTTGGTTAATTTGAGTTCAGCTTTGGACAATGTTGTTATTCCCCAATCAGTAAACCAAAGCATTATTTTTTTTATGCCTTCACGAATAGTTTTCATCCATTTTCGAACCCTCTTTCCCATGCTATAAATATTTTGCAGCAAAGGTCGCATTTTTTTGCCGACTGTTAAAATATATGTGAATATTTATCTCATTCTAAAGAATTTGAACTAAAACAGTATTGTAATTTCAATGGGGAAAGAGCAAGCCCAACGCCACACCTACCCAAATCGAAGCCACAAGCGTCCACCTACCGACAAAGCCACTGCTAACCATCTGATTAAGCCTACTTTTATTCTGCATTAATAGTGATGCGGAACAAAAAACAGTTTAATCATGGATGAAAAATTAAATCCGAAAGACAAAGTTCTCCTAATGCGAGATGAAGGAGAAGGCAACAAACTCAAAGTAGTGAAAGGCATTGACAAGAAAGGAAAGATTGATGCCATTGATCCCATGAAGGCGAAACAGACCGATTTTATCAAAATCGACAAACACGCCGATCCGCTCGAAAACTTTTTCCAAAACTTCTTTAATCAGGCAAAGAACCCCTCTCATACGGGATTCTATGCTGTAACAGTTGATATGCTTGATAAAGTTCTATCGCTTAGTGATAAGGAATTGGAAAAGTTTCGTATTGATCCGAGAGATTACCTGAATAAAGAACAGGAGCAATCAACCAAGAAAGACGAAAAAGAAGTAGTAACCGAAAAAAAAGAAGAAAAAATGGATGCAACAACCGAACAGAAAACGGAATTTAAGCAATTCGACACGAACCGTATCCCTGAAAGCGAGTATCAGAAATATGGTATCAAACCCGAAAATTTGGAGGGCGAACTCAAAGCCATGAGTTATGGGTACAAATCTCCGCACTTGGTAGATATTAACCCAAAAATCGAGGGCGTGGACTATCCCATGAAAGCCCGTCTGTCTTTGGAGGAACAACCTGACGGCAGCTTGAAATTCGTTCCGCATCCACAGCAACAACAAGTTGATTTGGAAAAGCCGTTTCAGGGAATTATGCTACCGAACGATGTAAAGGAAAACTTACTGGCAACGGGTAATAGTGGTCGTGTAGTCGAACT
>JAQVXN010000144.1 GCA_028709135.1 Bacteroidaceae bacterium
GTCATCAAGCGGATGGATAGCTGGCAGTGATAAAAAAGATAGCTCATCACCAACAGGAGCGCCGGTACCTACTCTTTCGCATGAAATTGGTCAATGGGCCATGTATCCTGATTTTGATGAAATCAAAAAATATACTGGTACCCTGCGAGCTTATAATTACGAAAGTTACCGTCTTTCGCTACAATCCCATAATATGTTGGAACAGGACAAAATGTTTGCGAAGGCAAGTGGACTTTTTAGCGTACAATTGTATAAGGAAGAGATTGAAGCCTCCTTAAGGACTTTTCCTCACGGTGGTTTCCAGCTTCTGGAAGCACGCGACTATCCTGGACAAGGTACCGCCATTGTGGGATGGCTTAATGCTTTTTGGAATTCAAAAGGACTCATTACCCCTAAAGAATTTCGTCACTTTTGTGCCCCCACCGTGAGCTTACTACAAATGACAAAACGCATCTATAAAACAAATGAGCGTTTTAATGCACTGGCCGAAATGGCAAACTATGGTCCCCAGACATTATATGTAAAGCCAAAATGGACAATTCAAAATGAAGCCGGACACGTTATAGCCTCTGGAATTCTTCCAAATATCAAGGCACAAACAGGAAAAATAACCTCTCTTGGAGAAATTGACACACATCTACCTGCCTTGAACACCGCAACACGTCTGACCGTAAAATTGAATATAGGAAAAACCTCAAACAGTTGGAATATATGGGTTTATCCATCACAACCAGCACAGCAACCAACTGATATCCACATTGCCTATGAATATAATGACGAAACGCGCGCAGCTTTGAAGCGTGGCGAAAAGGTGTTACTCTTTTCAGATCCTACTAAAGGATTATACAAAATCAATCATAGCATGTTCCAACCTGATTCAATCAGATTGTTCAAAGTTAAAAAAGGGCAGAATGCACTTGAAGGTTCTTTCTTGCCAGCTTTTTGGAATCTGCGACTCTTTAATCAAATAGGTACACTCAGCATTTTATGCGACCCTCATCACCCTGCACTCAAAGGATTTCCGACAGAGAATCACAGTGATTGGCAATGGGCTGATTTACTTGGAAATTATACTGCCGCAGAATCATTTCGTACAGCAGGTGCTCCACCTGCCTACTGTGATCAAATGGAAAAAGAATGGGGTGACGTGAAAAACCGCGCTAAAGCGATTGTCCTTAACGACACTCCAAAAAACTTTCGTCCTATTGTTCAAGTTATAGACAATTATGAACGAAATTATAAATTGGGATTGATTTTTGAAACACGCGTTGGAAAAGGGAAATTGCTTGTATGCGCAATGGATTTGAATACAGACTCAACAAAACGCCCTGCAGCACAACAACTTAAAAGGTCTCTACTAGATTACATGTCTGGAAAACAATTTAATCCCACGTTCGAACTATCTGAAGACCTTTTAGAAAAAATACTTACATATTGAACAACGTGAGTCAAATCATTACAAGTCTGAAATCATTTGACGCAGTTTTGTTTCTGCCATTTTTAGATTATATTCAAAATTAATTAATCTCAAAGAAGACTGCGCATAATTTTCCTGTGCCTGATGAACTTCCAATGAGGTAGTCTGTCCCAAACGCAGACGTTGCATACTAATTTCTAAATTCTCTTTAGAAAGCAGATTGTTTTTACGTTCTATTTTGAGTAATTCTTGTTGACTTTCAAAATCACTATAAGCATTCTGCACCTCTTTATTTACTTCCAAACGCGTTTGGTCGAGATTACTTTGAGCAATCTGCAATTCGGTCTGCGCAACAGAAACCTTTCTCTTCGTTTCACCCGCAGTATAAATTGGTATCGACAAAGTTGCACCTACCTGAATGCCGTTGGAATGTTCATTTCTTAAGTTTCCTTGAGTGTGCGCACGAATTGAAAAAGAATATCCACCATTAAAATGAAGATTTGGAGCACTACTCTTTTGTGCTTCTTTCATGGAAAGTTCTGCAACATCAATTTGTTTCTTCAAAGTTAACAAATCTGCATTAGACGATTCCAACTTCAACATCATTGTATTTTTGTCAGGAACTGATGCAAATGGGATGGTATCCGAGACTTCTATTGCAGTATCCGGATTACGCCCCAAAAGTATATTAAGTTCCTTCCGCGCCACGTCAATGGCATGTCGCTGATTAATGGAAGTTTCCATTGCTACATTCAGATCTATCTGCGCTTGCAACAATTCAGTTTTAGCCAAAGTACCCGCATTAAAACCCGTTTGCGCAATCGCTTCACGCTGACGATTATAATTTATTACTTCAAAAATAGATTTTAATTGTTCCTTTTGACACACGATATCAAAATATGCCGCAATCACATTATACATAACGTCCATCACGCGAGAACGAAATTGAAATTCTCCCAAAGATTGCATTTCAGAAAGTTTATTCTTCGTTATAAACATTCGTCCTCCGTCAAAAAGTGTCCATGACAATATGGCATTCGTACTCAAATCCGTATTAAACTGCGACGAGTATTTGTTAACTATCCCTGTAGACTGTTTTTGATATGCATCTTCGTAACTTGCATCTCCAGTTGCTTGTAAACCTACCGTAGGTAACATCCCGGCATTTCCTTTCGTATTATTCAATTTATTTATCTCAGCCTGACTACGAGAAACAATAATATCAAAATTCTTTTTTAACGCTATATCGATAGCATCCTGCATACTTAAATGCTGGGCCGATATGTTCACACAAGAAAGAACAGCGAATAAGAAAACTATTTTCTTCATTGTTTTTTATTTTTGCTCGATAAAACCATATAAGTGACAGGAATAACAAACAAAGTTAAAATCAGAGAAAAGAGCAAGCCTCCTACAACGACAGTACCAAGAGGCGCGCGGCTCTGGGCACCCGAACCAAAAGACAAAGCAATAGGCAAACACCCAAAAAATGTAGCTAAAGACGTCATCACAATAGGGCGAAAACGAGCAGCAGCAGCTTCAAAAGCAGCAACACGGCGATTCATACCTAATTTACGTTTTTGATTGGCAAATTCGACTATAAGAATTCCGTTTTTAGTCACAATTCCTATCAGCATAATCATTCCAATTTCAGAAAAGATATTTAACGTTTGCCCACATATCCAAAGAGACAACATACTTCCTGCTATGGCCATCGGCACCGTCAACATAATGATCAGAGGATCTCGAAAACTCTCAAACTGAGCAGAAAGAATTAAATAGATCAGCAGCAAAGCCAAAATCAGGGCAAATGAAATATTTGAACTACTTTCCGCAAAATCTCGCGAAGACCCCGAAAGATCCGTATTGAAGGATTCATCCAAAAGTTTACTCGCAATACGTTTCATCTCTTTAATACCATCCCCTAATGTCTTACCTTTTGCCAAATTAGCAGATACTGTAGCCGATTTATATCGGTTGTAATGATACAAAATGGGAGGGTTACTTCCTTCTTGAGCATGGAGCAAATTATCCAACTGTATCATTTCACCCGTTTTTGATCTCACATAAAGGGTCGTAATATCAGCCGGTTTGTTTCTCTCCTCCTTCGGAATTTGTCCTATGACATAATACTGTTTATTGTTTTTCAGAAAATATGCATATCTTGTTCCGCTATAAGCCAAACTAAGTGTTTTTGAAATATCATAAACACTAACACCTAAACTGTTTGCTTTCAATCTGTCAATTGTCAAATTAATTTCCGGTTTATTAAACTTTAAATTTACATCAGCAGTACTAAAAACGGGACTGTTTTGAACCTCATCCATAAATTTAGGCAATACCGCACGCAATTTTTCGAAATCCAAATTCTGAATGACAAATTGTACGGGAAGTCCTCTGGAAGAAAAGGTAGAAATAGTAGGTTCCTGACTGGCAATAATTTTTCCATCCGGTATTGTAGCGTAAATTTTTGAAAGTTTTTCATAAATTCTATCCTGCGACATTTTTCTTTCTGACGGATCTTTCAAAAATGTCGTTACAGTTCCTGTGTTTGCGCCAGAATTTCCTCCTCCACTGGCATAACGGGCAAGCACGTCTTTCACTCCTTTGATAGAATCCATGCTGATCTGAGCGACCTTATTAATAAGGTTTTGGTTATAGAGATATTCAGTCCCTTCCGGAGCTGTAATGTTTGTTCGGATATAACTATGATCTTCCAATGGCGCCAACTCAGATTTTAACGTTCGTGACAAAGAAAAAATGAGCACCACGCAAAAAACAAGCACGCCTACAACGATCCACTTATTTTTAATTACATAACTTAACGTTTTACGATAGCCCCGTTCAAGTCTAACGAAAAAAGGTTCTGTGGCAACATATAATTTGGAATGATGAGAAGCAGAACCCCCTAAAAACACATTTAACACCGGGGTTAAGGTCAATGACACAATTGCGGAAATTAAAACGGCACTTGCCACAACGACTCCAAATTCTCGAAATAGCCGTCCAGTAAACCCTTGCAAAAAGATTACCGGTATAAACACAATAGCCAAAGTAAGTGAAGTAGAAATTACCGCAAAGAAAATTTCACGTGTACCTTCAAAAGCAGCTTTCCATTTATCCATACCACGTTCAATACGCTTAAATATATTTTCTGTCACGACAATACCATCGTCCACAACAAGCCCCGTTGCCAACACAATACCCAACATCGTAAGTACATTGATTGAAAAGCCGAAAATATACATCACAAAAAACGTCCCAACAAGGGATACTGGAATATCCAATAAAGGACGCAACGCAATAATCCAATTTCTAAAGAAAAGAAAGATAATCAAAACAACCAGGACAACAGCAATTCCCAGTGTTTCCACTACATCACGCACTGACTGTTGTACAAAAATGGACTTATCACGCGACACAGAAAGTTCCATTCCTTTGGGCATGGTCTTTTTAATCTGGTTATATCGCTTATAAAACTCTTTGGCGATCTGAATATCATTGGCTCCAGGTAATGGAATTAAATTCAGCATGACACCAGGAGTTCCATTAATAATTGAACCCGATTCGTCGTTCTGCGGTCCCAACGAAGCCTCGCCAATATCACTAAAACGAACCACTTGATTATCTGATTCTTTAATAATAAGATTATTAAAATCATCTTCACTTGTTAAACGCCCTCGCGTTCTCAAAAGCATTTCCGTAGCGTTACCCCGGATCTTTCCTGCTGGCATTTCCACATTTTCATTTGTTAATGCAGTATTCACATCCGAAGCTGTAACTCCATAAGCAGCCATTTTTTCAGGATTTAACCATAAACGCATGGCAGGTTTTTGCTGCCCGTAAATAGATACAGAACTCACTCCGGGAATAGTTTGCAAACGTTCTTGCAAAACATTTTCTACATAATCACTCAGCTCAATAGCGCTCATACGGCTACTTTTTACCGTAAGCATAATTATCGGATCGGCATCAGCATCAGCTTTTGTTACAGTAGGCTGTGAATCAATATCTTGTGGAAGAGAACGCGTTGCCTGTGACACCTTGTCGCGCACATCATTGGCCGCCTTCTCCAAATCAGCACCCAAATTAAATTCAACTGTAATTCTACAGCTTCCAATAGAAGATTGTGAAGAAATAGATTTTACACCTTCAATACCGTTGATGGCCTTCTCCAAAGGCTCTGTAATCTGTGACTCAATGA
>JAQVXN010000145.1 GCA_028709135.1 Bacteroidaceae bacterium
TTCAAGACTTTAAACAAAGGTAACAACGCAACTATTAAAGGACTTAGAAAGCAGTTAAGAGGTGCTGACAATGCCGAATAAATTAACTGTGTACCAAAAGTTAGCCAACGTGCAAAAAGCTCTCAAAATAACGGTGCCCAATTAAAATCGTTTTGAATACTTTGCCCCGGATACTTCACAGCCTCACCCAATTCAAAAGGCGAAGTCACAATAGGTACAGGACTTTCTTTAAACAGTTTCGCACAGGCAGGAGCATCCATCGCCACATTATATTCTGTCAGATTACGTCCGTCGAAATTACCCGCCATCAGTGAGAAATACTGCACCTTCCGGGCTATCAAATTCCGCCCGGTTAGCGGAGAATAAGCATCACCTTTCGTATCCAGCAGACGCGCCAAATTCGTTGAAAATCCTGTAGAAATAATTACAACGGAATGATCCGATTGACGCGAAAGAATTTTACGATAAAGTTTTTCGGCATCCGGCAATTTCGTTACATCCGGCACCGTAGTCCGGAACATGGGTTTTCCGTCCACTTTCAGGTCAGAAACTATCTGTGCATAATTATTGGAATTATCGCATTTTGCACCATTTCTCACAATACCAATGGGAATCTGCGGATAGCCGTACCACGTATTCATGATGTCCAGATAACGTGCTGAACCCGTTCCGTTCTTGTTCGTCATGATGGCCAACAATTTAATTTTGCCGGCATCCATATATTTATACATGATGTCCAACGCCAAGGCGTCGTCCACGTCATTGCCCATGTCCGTATCGAAAATAATACGTTGACACTTCGTCGCAGTTTTCTTCTTCTGCCCTGTAGCAGAAACACCTACAACAAATAGCAGCAACAATAAAAGAGATAACAGTTTTTTCATCATTTATGATTTTGTGGTTTCATTCAAAGGCCCTCTCTGTAAGGGATTTTGATCTTCTTGTGCAAAGATAGTAAGATCTTCTGTTGCCGACAAATGATTCCGATACAAAAATCTGTCAAACTATAAACACAGCAGGAAAGCCTTTGCGAGCCATCCTGCATAGTTTCCATTTTCTTCGAATAATGACTTTGAAAAAAGATTATTTCACCATCACTTTCTTGCTACTGCCATCTTTCATCCGCACGATATTCACGCCACGCGTTGACTTTGCCAATTTACGGCCGGACAAATCATAGCGTTCCACTTCTTCATTCTTATCTGCTGTTACGCGTGGCTCGATACCTGTCAGATCCGTTTCCACAATTTTCAATTGGTTCCATTCGTCAGCATCACGATAGCTTTCACCACATCCCGTCTGAACATAAACGATACATCCGTTTTCTACACCTCCAAAGGCATTCTTACCACAAGTTGGAGGCTCTTTTGCCATAGAAACCACCGTAGCCAAACGGCTACAATTCGCAAAGGCATTTTCACTTACACCTTCCAAACCGGCGGGCAAATAAATATATTTCAAACTCGTATTACCTTTAAATGCACCAGCCCCTATTTGCTGAACAGCACCCAAAGTCATTTTCTCCAAAGATACGCAATTGATGAATGTGCTGTCAGGCACAATTCTTACTCCCGGCATACTCACTTCCTTCAACTTTGGTAGTTGATAAAATAGATTAATCGTTATAGTGGTTACACTTTTCGGAAGATCTACTGTTTCCAACGCCGGACAATTACCAAACAGAGCTTCTCCAACAGATTTTACAGGTGGAAATTCCACATGCGTCAATTTCTTACAAGAAACAAAGAGAAAACCTTCAATTGCTTGTACGCTTTTAGGCAAGATGATGGAAACTAGATTATCGCAGCCACAGAAAAAATCAATACCAAGCACATTGTTCTCTGTCTGCATTCCGAACATATAATCATCTCCTCCACTGACAATATTTGCATCCCCTATATCCAAATTTGCCAAATGGCCAGAACTACTGCACATTTTCCGTATCAGTTTGAAATCCGTCCCATTCAGGTTTCCCGTTAGTTTCAAATCAGTCAGGTTCGTCACTTCATCTGCAGTCAATAAAGTACCCAGCGTACCGGCCTTTACATCCACCTCTTTCACTGTTGCATAACTCATTACGCAACCCAAAAAACAAAACATTAACAAAGTAAACTTTTTCATTGTCTGATCTATTTAAATGATTCAACTTATTTCTTTGAGATCCTTTGTGTATCCACAATCGAACCGTCCACAATCAAAGAGCAGAAATAAAATCCAGGCGCCCATGAACTGCCATCAATAGCCTCTTTATTCTTTCCCCGGTCCGGAATGCTTATTTCAGTCATATTGCGGCCACTTAAATCAGTAATTCTCAAAACAGCGGCTTTCGCTGTCTGCGCGACCTCATAACTAACACTAAAGTCCTCCTTGAACGGATTTGGATAAACAGAACTCAAACAGCTGACTTGCGTTTCTACATTTTCAACTTGGGTCGTTTTTCTAAAAGAACGTGATTTTACATTCGATGCCAATTGGGCTTTTAATGTTGTTATTTCATTCGTTTGTGCTTCCGTTTGTTTCTGAAGACATTGCACGGCATTTACCAGTAAAGGGATTACCCCGCTCATGTCCATCACGGTTTGTCCCGTCCATTCCTTCTCTAATAATTGTGGCAAAGCCTTCTGAACACTTTCCGTCGTAAAACCTATACTTCCAGAATTCTTTGCAGTTGGTCCTGATGCTGTATCTTCTTTTTTAAAAGATACGGGTTGAATGGAAACGACTTTCTCCAGTCCGTTAACAACTTCATTCGCAGACATCAAATGGTTATTCATTGTATAACTGCGTATAATAGCAAGCGCCTCTAAACAATTATAATAATCCGTTGGGGCATCATAAAATAAAATTTTGTTTCCTGCACCCCATATTTTTACATGTTTACCATTCACCCAAGTTCCTAACCACCGATTGGCATTATATTGCCAAAATAAGCCCTTATAATGGTTTATATTAAATGAAAAAACATTATCATAAGCTCTATCTTCATAAACGCCCAAATGAACAAGGTTCACTGAATCAATAGTTAACTGTGCTCTCATCGTTCCGCAGAACAACAACACCAACATTAATATTCCTATTAGTTTTTTCATGATAGCTATTTAAAATTTATTTTATCACTACTTATCAAATTCCCGTCAACAATAATAGCATAAAAACCATTTCCAGACGGCAATTCGTCAGCTTTTATGATGGTATTTGTAGTCCCCAGAATGTTTATCATTCTGATTTGTTTTCCTTTTTCATCACATAGTTGCAAGTATGCTTCTCCTGTATTAGTCGGTAATTCATAACTAACGACTTTCGCACTTTCTGTTTTTCCCGAAACCAGTTGGCTCGCTACCAGAGATTGATTTTTCTCTTTTATTAGATTCTGCAATGAGTCAACTTCTTCTTGCTGTGTTTCTATCGTCGTCTTCAATTCTTGCACCGCTTTTGTTAGAAAGGGTATAACGGAAAGATAGTTTATTCCTTTTTGTCCTCCCTCTAAATCTACCACGGCCTCTGGAATGACTTTCGACAAACTTTCTGCATCAAAACTAAAAGCATTTGTCTGCTCGGTGTTCTCACCATCCTTTTTCGTTGCCAGTTGAACTGCACTGTTATTATTTGCTGTACAAAGTATAGGTTTTATTTCTGCTATTTCTTTCAATCCGGAAGGTATTTGTTTGATTCCCTGTTTTCTCTTTGCATCAGAACTTATGATATAACCACCCACTGTAACATCACAATAAGTCGGATTTATAGAATCCAAATTACAAAAATAAATACTATCGTTTGTACCACACAGACGCACATGCGTTGCAGCCAAATCCACTGCAAAAAATTTATTATTGTATTTCCAATAAACACCATTAATCTGTCTCATATTAATGCCTAAATTTCTCACTGTTCGAGGAGGATCCCCGACATAGATACTTTTCATATAGTTACTGCCTGTCAAACTATCACTATCATTAACCAACCAGATATTAGCCTGTGATGGGATACCTAAAAGAAGCAATACTCCTATCAAAATATATTTGTAAAATTTCTTTTCCATAATTTTCATTGTTTAGTAATTGCTATATTTTCCGTTTCCTCGATATTACCATCTACCATAATGGCATATCGGTATATACCTGCATCCAAATTCGCAGTCTTTAATTCAAAACTGCCACTACCTCGCGCTGTGATTTCGTCCGTTAAAACTATTTCATGGTCCATTGTTGTCAATATTAAAAATGCGTTCTTAGCTTCTTCGGGAATATTATATCCTATCTCCGTATTGTTTCCTTCTTTTAAAGCTTTTCCTGTTTTAAGCATTGTTCGCGTACTTGAACTCATTACACTCAATTGTCCTTTTTGTTCCATCAATTTTCCCTCAAGAATCTGAACAGCTCCCGCTAATAATGGTATTACGCCTTCATAATTTACAGCCTTTCCAAGTTCTTTATCTGTAGTAACCAGAGCGGGAATGACCTTTTCTACCTGCTGGGCTATGAAGCCATAATTTTTTACTTTTTGAAAACGGTTTTCTGCTTTGATTGAAGATGCCGTATCTCCTGCATTTTTCCAATAGTAGGAAACAGGTTCCATCGCTGCAATAGTTTCTAAAGAGTTGGATAATTTCTTTGACAATCCTGATATCACTACCCCACTTGAAGAGAGTAGTCTTTTTACGATAATTGCATTATGTACCTCTTCATTTGTATTGTAAAATACTACTTTCCCCAAATATCCAGAAAAGCAGGGATTCACATGGTTTACATCCACTTGGAAATAAGCGCGCATATTTTCTGTATCTGTTACATTATGCTGCATAAACAATCCGGGATATCCTTTTATAAACAATCCGGTCGTCCTTAATGAGGCACTGTCTGTCGGCAATAAATTACCAATAAACGTATCTCCATACTTATCTATGCCAAATTGTGCTTTGCCCCCTATAACGAAAAGCATCAGCACAAGCGTTATGATTATCTTTTTCATTGTTCTAAAGTTTTACGGTTTTATTATTATTTTCGTCGTACCTACACGCGCCCCATCTGCCACGAGCGTACACAAATAGAGACCAAAAGGCCAATTTCTGCTTCCCAAATTCAAAGTAAACTTACCACGTTCCGACACCTTTATCTTTTCCATTCGCATACCCAAATCATTCCTAATTTCAACGTATGCATCCCTTATGTTCTCGTTCACATTCCCGCCAATTTCATTCTTTCCTTCCGCTCTGATACAGGAAGCCTCTTCACCCTTCAGGTCCTTGATTCCTACGAATTCTTCCGGATAAAACTTTTCTCCATCTTCAGGATTTATCACAGGTCTTAGCATTCCGTTTATATCAGAAAAAGACAAAACACTTCTTCCTTTGAGTCGTTCTGTTGGTTTTAATGTTATTTTTATGACCATTTTTCTCATCATCCATAGATTCTTACTGATCGAATCATATACACAGGGACGATAAATGAACTGTTCAAAACGAAATGGAACAAACCAATCATAATCTCCTCTATCCTCTAACACTTTGGTTAAATATTCTGAATATTCTAAAGAATACGTCAGAGCATTTATTCCTATCACACCAATATCTGTTCCAACTCTTGCCGGAACAAAATCTGTTGCAAAGAGGTGA
>JAQVXN010000146.1 GCA_028709135.1 Bacteroidaceae bacterium
ACTCTTTTTTCGTCTTTTGTAATTGTACTTGTTGTTCTGTTACGGAAGCACCGTAAAGCTGCCGGATAGCGTTGACTACCGAAGAAGTAATTACGTCGTCTATATTCATCTTGTCTTATATATCTGTTGAGAAGTCTATTATAAGGGTACAAAGTTACGAAAAAAACATATAGCACAAGTGGTTCCCTGTATTTTATACTTAAGGAGTATCGTTATAGACAACTTCTTGAAGTGACATTAAAAATGTTTCAAGCTAATTATGGAGGTGAGATCGAAAAAGATTATTTAAAATCAAATGAAAACAGTTACAGATAATCTTCAAAATATGGGAAGGCTCTATTTCGGGTGTGCTGCAATTATTTTTAAGGAGTGGGACGGTCATATTTCATGCCTGCTTTTTCGCGAGGAGCTTTTGATCCAAAGGCGTCACGGAGCAATGCGTCTTCTTTGTTCCACGATTGGAGCATATAGTCGTAACGTGCAGCTACAACGTCCCAATGGAATGGACGATTCTCTTGCATCCATAAATCGTGGTGCCAAGTTTTAAGCTCTTTGGTTAAATCGCGTAAACTTCCTATTTTGCTGGCGTAGGGCATAACCATGTCATAGATCGCGGTATTGACAGGGCGGCCCTTATCATCGTCGCGACAGAAATCATCGTAGCGGCGAGAGAGGTCTGCTGCCATTTCTGCTTTTGCAAATACAAAATTCATTCGCCGTGCGCCGAAGCGTAAAGCTTCGATTGTGGATTGATGGAGATGAGCTTCGTCTCTACCTTCTGTGAAGAGTAGAAAAGCTTCGCTGCATCTAGTGTGCAGCATTTCCATTTTACCTGATTTCTGAATGATATTCTGCTGGGAGACTCCGTTGTCATCAAAGGGTACGGTGTATGCCCAGTCGCAAAAAATGTCTGATCCCATGGAGGTGTGGACAGATGAAAGTGAGTCTATGCCTGCTGAGAACAGGTGATCATTCCCATTTCGGTAGAAAGCCCAATCGAAAGCTTTTTTGAAGGGCTCAAAAGGTGTATCAAGTTCATCCTCCCAAGCGCAACAGGCTCCGTATAGAATGCCGTACCATCCCATATTGAAGAGGTCTTCTCCCATGTCGTCCCACGTGGCGTTGAGCATTCCTAGAGTATGATATTTTTTGCCGTCACGTAACATGCTGCGGATGTTGACCAAATGGGCATCATAGGCAGGAAATACACGCCCGCCCCAAAAGGTGCCAGGTGCAACGATTGTGCGTATGCCAGCTTTGTCATAAGGACCCATAGAGTAGTCATAGGAAGAGCGTGGGAGGTAGTCCCAAACTACCGGAATCATGTTGTGCGGTATTTTTGTGAGGTCAACACCGGGTTTTTCACTGATTTCACCCCAGAAGAGAAGTTTTTTATCTTTTAGTGCGGGTAGTTGGCTTACGCGTCGTAGATGATTGAAAAAGACGTTATCCACACCTTCTTGTTTGACGAGTTCGGCACTTTTCCCGAGTCCTAATTCAAAAGCTTCGTCGCAACCGATATGTACAAAATTGGAGTGAAACTGTGGTACAATTTCATTCAAATAGTTTTGTAAAAAATTGTAAGTGTCTTCTACTGCGGGACTTAGCACCTGCCCGTTGCGCCGTTCTCCGAGGTAACTAAGTAATCCGTCGCGTACGGCGTAATGCATGTGTCCTAGACATTCTTGCTGTGGGATGACGTCTATATGATATTTTTGTGCGTAGTCTGCGATTTCTTTTTGTTCTTCTTGGCTTACGGTACCACCATAGAGATTGATGCCTGGATATTTATGAGATTGAAAGATGGTTTCACCATAGATGCAGTAACCGTTAATTTTATATTCTGCCAAGGTGCGGATTTGTTGTTTTACGAATTCTAAGTTTGGAATGGGACCGCGACTCCAATCGTCTTGAATCCAACGATATCGCAAGGCCGGTGCATCCGCAATTTTTACATTACGATAAGAGAGTGTGCCGTCTTCATTTCGATAGCCCAGTTGACGTAGAGTCTGTATTCCATAAAAGACTCCAGCTCCTGTTTTGGCTTCAATGATTACGCGGTTTTTATCAATGAGTAGTATGTAACTTTCTGGATTGTTCGTGTCTAGCGTCAACCCCGCGTTTCTAAGAGCTTTGTCTATATTGCGATTTTTCCCGATACGGGCAATGATTATACCTTGTTTTGCAAAATGTCCTTTCTTCTTTATGCTCCAACTGATGTCTTTGGTGTAGTTGTCTACCAATGTACTGACAGCAAAGGCATCATCTGCAATGGAGTCGCTGAGCAAGTTCACAGAAACCTTCTTACCGCAGTTTAAGTCTCCTGTGCCTACAACAACGTGGTTAGGATATGGAATGAGTGGAAGAGCGTTTGCGCGTAAAGCGTTCGGTGTCTGTGCTTTTGAAGGTGTGCCGGCATAAACCGCTAGTATGAAAATGATAAATAAAATCCGTTTCATTAAAATGGTCAGTTTTTTTATAAGAATATTTCTCCTGCAAAGATAATAAAAAGGCGCTAACTAGTATCTTCAACAATAGAAAGAGAATCCGTAAAATGCAACAAATATATTTTGAAATATAGCAAGATCTTTTTTTGCGTGACAATATTTGAAAAAACTAAAAGCGTTTATGGCAGGAGAATAATGTTAACTAGGCATTTTCAGTGCCTCTTGAAGTGACAATTGCCCACAAATGATTTTTGGAATGAAAATGTGAAGAGAGTTGAGAATTCTAGTATGATTATTCAAATTAATTTGTAATAAATGAAGCGTGAAAAACTCAAATAGTTGGTTGGTGTGAAAAGTCGATGAGCCCTTCTCTGTAAGTTCTGAAAGGAAAATGATATGGTAGGTGAAAAAAAAGAAACAAAGTAATGTTACCTAACCGTATTTGCATAACTTTGCAACTCGAAATATTCGAAATTCATTGTATGAGAAAATTCATAATTTCGCTACTTGTGCTGATATTTCCAGTAGGGGTAGCCGTTGCGCAGACGTCAGGACGCTGTGCAGTTGAGGGTGTGCTTCAGGATTCCCTTACAGGACAGCCAGAAGGCTAT
This sequence comes from Bacteroidaceae bacterium, assembly GCA_028709135.1. Classification (GTDB taxonomy): domain Bacteria; phylum Bacteroidota; class Bacteroidia; order Bacteroidales; family Bacteroidaceae; genus UBA6382. Next base: position 3,059 of record JAQVXN010000146.1, read on the forward strand.
GCCACAGTGCGTTTGATGCTGCCAGACAGCAAAACTCCTGTCAGTACAGCTCTTTCTGATGCAAAAGGTAATTTTAAACTTACGGTAGCCAAGCCTGGCACTTATCAACTGATTTGCTCCAGTATTGGCAAAAAGTCAATAATGCGTTCCGTAACATTGGGAAAAGATGCTGTGCAAATGGGCACTCTCAAAATGGGAACGGACAATTTGCTTGGTGAAGTGAAAGTGAAAGCACAACGGCCATTAGTGAAATCGGAAGTCGATAAGTTAACCTATTCTATCGCTGATGATCCAGATGCCCAAACCAATTCCTTACTTGAAATGTTACGTAAAGTGCCGTTAGTAACTGTGGACGGGGAGGACAATATTAAAGTGAATGGAAATGCCAACTTTAAAGTATATGTGAATGGGAAACCTAATCAAATGATGTCATCAAATCCTTCATTGATCTTCAAAAGCTATCCTGCATCTGCGATTAAGAAAATAGAAGTTATTACGAATCCGGGAGCGAAATATGACGCAGAAGGCGTAGCCGGAGTACTCAATATTATTACAAATACGGATACGAGCATCAATGGCTACAGTTTGACTCCAAGTCTGCGTGTAGATAATTCGAGTACGATGGGTTCTATTTTTGGCATGACGCAAATAGGAAAGTTTACGATGTCGGTACATTATGGGGCCGGTTATTTTTATCAACCTACTTCAAAAACATGGAGTGAAAGGGAAGTTTTTGCGGAAACAGTGAATCATTTGCTTCGTTCTGATGGAAGAGCAACACCAAGAGGAATGTTTCAATTTGGGAATATGGATGGTAGTTATGAATTTTCAACGCATGATTTATTGAGCTTTTCAGCTGGAATTCATGGCTATGGTGGCAAACAAAATTCGGACGTTGATAATGTGATGCGCAATACAGCAGGTAATACAGTTTACAGCTATCATCAGCATATGCATACTCGTCAGTCGCAACCCAATATCAATGCTTCTGCAGATTATCAACATACATTTAAAGAAGATCAAACCTTGACTTTTTCATATCAGTTGAATACCCTACCTGGTTATACAAAAAATACGACTACCTACACGAATCTGCAAAATATACCGTTTACCTTGACAGATCTCTATATGGATTCAAAAACACATCGTTATGAACATACTGGTCAGTTGGATTTTACTACGCCATTGTGGAAAATACATAAAATAAGTACAGGAGTAAAATACATCTATCGTATCAATAAGAGTGACAATGAGGAAGATAATCGGACTGCAGGGAGCGAGGATCCATTTACCTATAATGATGAGCATAGTCTGCGTTATAGACAGCGTGGTGACATTGCTGCTGCCTATCTAGAATATAACTTGAAGTTAAAAAATCTTTCTGCTATGGCCGGGGCGCGTTATGAGAATTATCATATAGATGTGACTTATCCGGATGGAAAGCGAGATGGATTTAAAACTGATTTGGGTGATCTGGTACCTTCTATTAGTCTGGGTTACAATTTGTCACCTACACAAATGCTCAAAATGAGTTATAATATGCGTATTCAGCGCCCGGATATTGCAGCTTTGTCTCCCTATGTAACCAGAAGTACACCCGAACAAATGGCTTATGGAAATCCGAATCTGAAGTCGGCGAGAGCACACAATATAGATCTGAGCTATAATAATTTTAGTACAAAATTCAGTTTGAATACAACATTATCCTATAGTTTTTCTAACAATGGGTTGACTTCATATTCGTTTATGGATAATCAGAACATATTAAATACAACGAGTGATAATTTCCTCCACAGTAAAGGACTCAACCTGAATGTATATATGAATTGGATGATTCTTAGCGGTACATCTCTCAATTTGAATGGAGGTGGTAGCTATCAGGATTTAAAGGTGAAGCGCATGCAAGATCACAATTCTGGTTTCCAGGCTTTTTGCTGGGGAGGTATTACCCAACAATTGCCGGCTAAACTGAAAGCGGAACTCTGGATGGGTGGTAATACACGTGAAACGCAATTACAAGGAAAGGGTCCTGGATTCCTGTTTTATTCTCTTAATTTAAGTCGAGAATTTATGAAAGAAAACCGCTTGCGTATTTCTCTGCGTGCAGGAAACTTCTTAGGTCGTTATCATAACTTTAGCAGCGAAACAGAAACAAGCACATTCCGCTCTACGAGCGATACGCGTGTGGATTTACTTCGTTTGGGTATTGGCATCAGTTATCGTTTAGGATCTCTAAATGCATCTGTAAAGAAAACTGCTCACCGTATTGAAAATGATGATGTTCAACAAACCCAGGGAAAGACGGATCAGCAAACAGGTACACAGCAAGGCGTTGTAAATGGGAATTAAAAAGCTGTTTTGAATTTTTAGAAAAAGAATAGTATGAAAAGTTCTGAATTCTTTTGGCCTCTTTTTGCCGAATTCCCTGTGCTAGTTTCGGCTCTGTCTGTAAAGTTGGGGATTTAACAAGTTGCGGTCATTAGAGATCACCCATTTAATGCTTCCGTTGGAGTTCATTACTCAAGATAACTAAAGT
>JAQVXN010000147.1 GCA_028709135.1 Bacteroidaceae bacterium
CAAGGTAAGTTTCATCACGATAGATCTTATAAGCAGTTACTTGGCGTCCGCGAACTGGTTCATTATAAGCAACGCCAAAAGTGCCTTCGGCAAAAGTATCGTTCATAGGAAGCTCGCCAAGATACATTTCCAATAACGGACTGGAAAAAAACGAATTCTTCAAAATCTTTAAAATAGCAGGATATTTATCTTCTCCAGCTAGACCACAGAGCACAGCCATCGCCTGAGCACGGTCGTCACTCATGGTCTCAGTATAAGTAGATGAACGATAATCCGTGCCTGACCAAAAACGTTTATCAAAATTATCCTGCATCATTTTCATCATCTTGTCAAGTTGCGCCATATCTGACTCCTTATTTAATTGACGCGCAAAATCACGTTCAGATTTTAATGCTAGATAATACCACTCAGCCGTAAGCAAATCCAAATCAATATGGTCGCCCCAATCGGCCCAACTCCATCCGCCAGCTCTGGAAATAGCAAAACCGTCAGTATCTATGCTCCACACCTCGTGTAAATACTTGTGAAGGCGATCATAAATAGGTGCCACAAACGTACTGTCACCACTATTATAATACTGTGTGTGAAATCCGTACCAGCCCACAGACATCAACATTTGCACAGGCAGCTCTTGATTCCAATTCCCTGCTGGCACAGGCGAATAGATAACACCTGTACCACGCTGCCAATTCATTAATTCATTAATACCTTTGTTGATAATTTGCCATGACGTTGGTGAAAGTGTATAAAAATTTTCTTGAATATCGTTTGTCACATCCCCCCACCATTGCGCTCTTTCACGATCGGGACAATCAAAGTAAGTGTCACGCATATTCAAATAAAGTGTCCGCGCAGAACGTTTCCATAACTCATTAAAAAAAGAATCATTGCAGTTAAAATCGCTAACTATTTCAGTATCATAACCACTTTCCCTATATTTCACGTCCATCACGTCCACTCCTTTGGGAATAGTATATTGTACTTCATTTCCGTTCATCCATCCTAGACTCTCATATTCCTGTATACTATCACGCGTAATGTACTCCCCTCGGACACTATATTCTCCACCAACAACATAATCACTAGTACGAATATCTATTTTGCTTCCGGCTTTAGCCCGTACTTTCAAATATGGTGTCACCTGCGCGTTATATGGTAATTGGCAATGAAGTATCCCTGTAGATGTATCAAAATATTGTTTCACGTAATTTTTTAATTCCGAATATTTAAATGCAGGTATAGGACGCAAGACCAATTCTCCAAAAATATTATTTACCGGTTTATAATTATAAATGACTGCTGAAGGGAAATGACGCGTATAATCAGGAGAGAACCATTGTCCGAAATCCAAACGACCATCAAAACAGATATTACTCTCGCAAAGACGATAATTGGGAACCGGACTCGATGAACTTCCATAAGCACTGTAAACCGCAGCTTCCCAACTGGCATCCGACTGAATATCAATATTTCCAACCTGAGATTCAAAAAGTAACGCTGCATGACCACTATTTTTGTGGCTAAATCCGTTTTTACCATAAAATAATGTCAATATAGCAATTGTGTTCGTATCTGCCTGCAAATAAGGACCGATATTTACTTCATCATAATAGGAATCCTTTGGCGTTGGTCCTCGTTTCAATCCGCCTTCAAAAACGACCATTTTCCCATTAACCCACAACCAATACTTTGAATCCACAGAAATCTTGGCAATTACCTTTTCAGGAACAATACTCAATTTTATTTTTTTCCTAAAGACTTGCCATGTATTGGCAGCATTGAGATTACCAGCAGCCTGGATCCATTTTGCCATCCATGTAGAAGTTGTAACTTCTTGTTCTTTTGTTTGCGTAATTTTGACTTTTAAAATAGAAGCGCCCAAACCACTTACAAGAATATAGCCTGTACGAGGAACATCACCCGACAAGTTGTCAGCGCGGAATCGATAACTCGCTGTACCAATTACTGTTTCAGGCCCATCAAATTTTATCCAATCAGGACACTGAAAAGTGGGCGCTGTCGATGAAACTGCATCTAAACAAAACTTACACGCTCCACTGATGTTTATCTCACTTTGTGCCACTTCAACAGCAGGATTACTTCCTATTTGGCACACACTAATTGTTTTGGTTTGCCCGTCCTTGGCTTCAACAGAAATCTCTGCTTTGCGTTCATCCTCATCCACATTTGCAGTAACACCAATCGTCATTTTCTTCCCATTAACAGAAACATGACACCAATCCGCATTTGAAACTGCGACAAAATCAAGGTTAGTCTTGATTTCTTCTGTTGTTTCTCCTAGTCCTGCTCCAAAAATTATTTTTTCATTTTCCACAGTCAGATAACTTGTTCCGGGTTTTGCCACAGAAGTTAAAACATAATTTTGTGCCACTGCAGATTGTAATGTAACAACCATTAAAAAGAGCAGAATTTTCTGTATGTGTTTCATATTTAAGTTGTGTTTGTATGTTTTTGAGTATTGTTTTATTTAATCGTGCCTTCCATTACTTTCTTCCATCGAAGTTTATGAACAAACATTTATGATTAGCGTGATAACATGCCACAAAGTTATTCCTTTTTAATCAGTTTTCATCTCTTTTCGTTCCATTAAATCAAATTGCGATTTTAGTTACTTCCCTATTGACTCCCACTCGTTTACTTTTCGAGACATTCATATATAATAGGATTCATCAATTTTCAAAACTCGTAAAACTCATGAAACTATAATTACACCATACTTTGATTTGCCTGCTTTAAAACGATTTTGTAACTTTGCACGCGGAATTTCAATTTGTGAAGAACAAGATATGAAAATTTTGGTTACGGGAGCAAGCGGTTTTATTGGTAGTTTTATCGTTGAACACGCATTGGAACTCGGATTTGATGTTTGGGCTGGTGTCAGACCCACCAGCAGCAAGTCTTGGCTAACGAATCCAAAAATTCATTTTATCTATCTCGACCTTTTTGATGAAGCCAAATTACAAGATACTCTTTTGAAATTCAGAAAAGAAGAAAGTTCTTGGGACTATGTAGTTCATGCCGCAGGGGTTACTAAGGCAAAAGATGAAAAAACATTTTTTTCTGTCAATTTTGAAGGTACACGCCATTTAGTCACTGCGCTGAGAGAACTTTCTATGAGCCCAAAAAGATTTATTTTTCTGAGCTCCCTGAGCGTATTAGGCCCCCTCAAACAAGAGCCTGCATTACAATCCGACGGCAGCCTCCACCAAATGATGACTACAGAAGACCGCCCTCAGCCAAACACTGCCTATGCCAAAAGCAAATTAGCCGCGGAAGAATTCTTACTTTCTTTGAAAGATTTTCCATCGGTTATTCTTCGACCTACCGGCGTTTACGGACCTCGAGAAAAAGACTATTTTCTTTTAGCCAAAAGCATTAAACGTCATATCGACTTCTCTGTTGGCTCTCATCCACAGGAGATAACCTTTATTTATGTTCGTGATCTTGTTCGAGCCGTATTTTTGGCTCTTGATCATGGCAAAAATGGTAGAATTTATCTTCTAAGTGACGGACAAACTTACACCAGCCGCTCTTTCAGCCTTTTACTCCAAAAAGAAATTGGCATTCAAAACGTTTTTCACATTAAAGCTCCGCTCTTCATTTTGCGTTTTGTTTGCACTATCGGGGAACTTCTTGGAAAACTGACGGGCAACATTTCCACATTAAACAACGACAAATATAATATTTTAAAACAACGCAACTGGCGCTGTGACATCCAACCTGCTAGACAGCTTTTAGGCTATCAACCTGCATTTAATTTGGAACAGGGTGTCAAGGAAACTGTTGCATGGTATCGAACACAACAATGGATTTAGCTACATACTTTGAACGTCAAAAACCGATGCCCGGTATCGTGGGTATTGAATAAATTACATTCTGCTACAGTGCATTTACATTAGTTTTAGCCCTGTTTTTTTATCATCAGATTGACAAAGGTCCAAGCCTTATCCTCTATCGCCTGCTGTTTGCCGGAATCACTGTATTGCTCTGGCAATTTTATAAAAGGTTCCCTTGTCAAATTACGTATGCTATTCGTGTGTTTTTTCAGTTTTCGCTCCTTACATATTGGTATCCTGACATCTACAACTTTGCAAAACTCATGCCTAATATGGACCCCCTCTTTGCACAAATGGATCAAATCCTTTTTGGTTGTCAACCAGCCATTGAATTCAGCAAAATACTTAGTGGCAGATTCTGGAGTGAACTCTTTTACATGGGCTACTTTTCCTATTATATACTCATTATTGCCATTATATTATGGGCTTTCTTGAAACACCCCCGTAGATTCGACATTATTACAAATATCGTTCTTTGCAGTTTCCTTCTTTATTTCTTTACTTTTCTCTTTCTTCAATCCGCCGGACCTCAATTCTATTATCAAAGAATTGGTTTAGAAAATGCTTCTGCTGGGATTTTTCCTCCCGTTCATGACTGGTTTCGCTATCATTCCCAGCTCATTCACGATCACGTCTCAAGCGGACTTTTCTGCTCACTTGTAGAAGATGCTCAAAAAAGCGAGTTCCCGATTGCAGCCTTTCCAAGTTCTCATGTTGGCATTGCTACCATTATTATGATTTTAGCTCATAGGATGTCTAAAAAACTGGCTCTTGTATTTTCACCTTTCTATATTATTCTTTGTCTCTCTACTGTATACATTGGCGCACACTATGCTGTCGACGTTCTCGGAGGTTGGATTACTGCCTGGATTTTTATTCGCATTTCAAACAAAATTTATCGTACTAAGTTTATTCATCGCCCAAAAGAATTTGATTCTCTTCATCGTTATGGGCATCACCATCATCACAGCAGCCATTCACAAGTGATAGAGAAATAACTCACAACTAATTTTAATAGTTTTGATTTTCTCTTTCAAATACCTCTATGAAAGGCATTTGAAACAGATGTTTTCTGCGAGGCCATTTGTTGAACGCAAGAGGCTATTTGTCAAATCTATGAGGCCATTCTTTTTTCCTATGTGCTTCTTCCAATTTTTGTCAACAAAAGAAAGACTCACCACACTTATTTTCTTTCCACTCACTCCATTTTTTATTAAGCATAAAAAAGAGTGTATCGCTTTGACACACTCTCTACTATCTTTATAACAATTCTTCTATTTGTTTTTTACAGATCCATCAACAAGTTCAAAATCCAATTGGCGTCGCTCTAAATTCGCTTGCGCCACACGAATCGTTACACGATCTCCTAATTGATAATGATGATGCGTACGACGGCCCAGTAAACAATAATTTCGCTCATCGAATTCATAATAATCATCTTGCAGATTACTAATAGGCACCATTCCCTCGCAACTGTTATCATCCAATTCTACATATATGCCGAATTCATTAACGCCACTTATTTTGCCATTAAAAATTTGGCCCAATCTGTCGCCCATGAATTCTACTTGCTTATATTTGATACTGGCACGTTCTGCCATAGCCGCAGTAAGTTCCATTTCGTTACAATGGTCACAAACTTCTTCTGTTTTCTCTTGATTTACACTACGTCCCCCTTCCGCATAACGTGTAAGAAGCCGGTGAACCATTTGATCTGGATAACGAC
>JAQVXN010000148.1 GCA_028709135.1 Bacteroidaceae bacterium
GCAATTGTTTTACGTTATCATACTTAATGCCTTTGGCATTGAGTAATTGGGCTGTTTCGCAATTGGTATCTTTCAGAATGGCTAATAACAGATGCGCAGTGGAAATAAGAGGTGCATTACTGTTGAGGGCTTCTTCTACACAGGTCTTGAGAATCTCAGAAGCTGTGGCATTGATGGACAACTGATTAATGCTGATTATATTTTCAGGCATAATAGTCTGTTCAATTTCCTTTCTTATATCGTCTAAATTCTCATAAATGTGGCTTATCAATTTGGAAGCCTCATTGTTGCTATCTCGCAGAAGACCGAGAAGCAAATGCCTGTCATTAACGGCCACACTCTGCATGCGTAAAGCTTCTTCACGGCTATATAGCAGTGCTTGAGAAAATTCCGTTGAATATTTTATTTTCATATTATTCTCCTCCTTGTTCTGTTTGCAAATATATAAAATTCCTTTGATACAATCATTCATGTTTTGTTAAATACAAATGGTGTGCCACGTTTTACTTCATATACAGTTAAGTAAGTAAATTGTCTTCGTCTTGAGTGGAAATGTCATGAGAACTTGGTGTTTTAAATGTTCAACAAAAACACGATGTTGTCGCACATAGGTATTGAAATGGCATATTTTTTGTATTTTGGATCGCAAAAAAAATTGAAGTATACAATCCGAATAGTTTAAGGGCTGTTAATGAAGTTGCGTGTTTGTTTAAAATAAACAAATTGTATGCTTTTTTATTCAACTCGGATGATCAGGAAGAGGAAAGGTTACTTACTTTTGCGGCAGAAAAATTAAAATAGATAATCGTAAAAATGAAAACAATGACAAGGATGAGATTGAATTTTGCAACTCATGTTGTGTGTGTAAGTTTAAGTTTGTCTGCTCTATGGATGGGCATAAACACTGTGCAAGCTAGTGTACCTGCAGGTGCCGGTACAACTTCGGGTCTTGTAGATCTGACAGGTGCAGCAGAAAGTACAGTGAATAGTGTGGTTTATATTAAGGTGACCATGAACAGTAAAGCGCAGTCGGTTGAATATTTTAATCCTTTCGAGGATTTCTTTGGCGATATTTTTGGTCAAGGAGGTCGTGGAGGTTCTCAGCACCGTCAGCAGATACAGACTCCTAAACAACAGGCTGCAGGTTCAGGTGTGATTATTTCTCAAGATGGTTATATTGTGACCAATAATCATGTCGTGGGCAATGCAGATGAAATTGATGTAAAGCTGAACGACAATCGGGAGTATAAAGCTCGTATTATTGGAACGGACGAAATGACCGATTTGGCTTTAATTAAAATTGAAGGAAGTGGATTTCCTGCCATACCTATAGGTGATAGCGATAAGCTGAAACTGGGAGAATGGGTCCTGGCTGTAGGTAATCCGTTTAATCTTACTTCTACCGTTACTGCTGGTATTGTAAGCGCCAAGTCTCGCTCGCTTTATGCCAATCCGATAGAGTCTTTTATACAGACTGATGCTGCTATTAATGCTGGAAATTCCGGAGGTGCGCTCGTAAATGCCAAGGGTGAATTGGTCGGTATTAATGCCATGCTGTATTCTCAGACAGGTTCCTATTCTGGTTATGGTTTTGCCATTCCGACAACGATTATGAATAAGGTTGTAGCTGATTTGAAGAAATATGGTACCGTACAGCGTGCTGTATTGGGGATTGCAGGGGAGGACGTCTCTAAGTATATTGATGATCAGAAAGATAAAGGTAAAGATGTAGATTTTGGTACGACTGAAGGAATCTATGTGGATGAAGTGAGTGCAGATGGAAGTGCTTCTGATGCAGGTTTACAGACTGGTGATGTCATTACGGGCATAGATGGAAAGAAAATTATTAAGATAGGAGAACTCCAGACCATCATCAACGGACATCGGCCCGGCGACAAGATAGAAGTTACTTATCTGCGCGACAAGAAAAGTTACACCAAAACAGTCACCTTACGCAATAAACAAGGAACTACAGATATAGTTTCCGATTTGGACCCGAACAGTTTGGGCGTTTCGTTGAAACCACTGACTACAGAGATGAAGAAAGAATTGGCTTTGGATCATGGCCTTTATGTTGCAGCCGTTACAAACGGTAAGATGAAGGATGCCGGCATTTCTAAAGGACTCATTATCCTGCAAGTAAATGATAAGAAAATGAATACGGTAGACGATTTTAATGAGGTGGTGAAAGATGCCAATATGACAACAGATCGTGTACTTTGGATTCGCGCCAAGACGCAAAGCGGAATCAATAAGAGTTATACCATTGAACTTGGAGATTCTAAAGAAGGGAAGCCGTCGAAGAAAAAATAATTGTTATTGATGAGTCTTTGAGAACATTATAGAATGCGAGTGGCAGCAGGACAAACCTAGTTGCCACTCGCTTTTTTTTATGTGGCGAAAAATTGAAACAACAAAAATACAATTGAAAATGCATTGAAAAGGAGAAATAAAAAGGATTGTTTTCTGACGATAATTCCGTGGATTTTAGAAAAAATGCGTAAGTTTGCATGTTAAAACTCAACGACGATGAAAGTGTTCAATTTTTTTACGAAAGAAAAGAAGAAGGAGGTGCTTGACGCCGGTTTACAGAAAACAAAAGAAAGTGTGTTTCATAAACTTTCGCGTGCCATTGCAGGAAAGTCTACGGTCGATGATGATGTTTTAGATGATTTGGAAGACGTATTGATCACTTCTGACGTAGGCGTAGACACTACCATCGAAATCATTAATCGGATTAAGGAACGCGTATTACGCGATAAATATGTTAAAACCAGCGAATTAAATGATATCCTGAGGAATGAAATTACCACACTGTTGTGTGACGATATGACAAATTCGCCGGATAAGGAACATGCTGATGAAAAAAAGCCTTATGTGATACTCGTAGTAGGCGTAAATGGAGTGGGCAAAACAACGACTATCGGTAAATTGGCATATCTTTATCAACAGCAGGGTTTGAAAGTTGTTCTTGGAGCTGCTGATACCTTTCGTGCTGCGGCTATAGACCAATTGTCCATATGGTCGGACCGTGTAGGCGTGCCGTTGATCAAACAGCAAATGGGAAGTGATCCTGCCAGTGTGGCTTTCGACACCGTGAAGTCTGCTATTTCTTCTGGAGCCGATGTTGTTCTGATAGATACAGCCGGTCGTTTACACAACAAAGTAGGCTTGATGAACGAATTGACGAAAATAAAGAATGTAATGAAAAAATTGCTTCCTGCTGCTCCAAATGAAGTCATGCTTGTCTTAGACGGTTCTACCGGACAAAATGCTTTTGAACAGGCCAAGCAGTTTTCTCTTGCTACGGAAGTCAACTCTCTCTGCATTACGAAATTGGATGGCACGGCGAAAGGTGGTGTCGTCATTGGCATCTCGCATATGCTTCATGTGCCTGTGAAGTATATTGGCTTGGGTGAAAAGATTTCTGATTTGCAACCATTTGACAAACGCGAATTTGTGAATTCTCTTTTTGATAAGGTGTCTCTATGAATCAGCGTACTGTAGATTTGATTACCATGGGGTGCTCCAAAAATTTGGTGGACTCAGAAAAACTTCTGTATCAGCTGGAAAAAAATGGTTTTGAAGTTTTTCATAATCCCAAAAACACGCATGGTGACATAGCGATCGTGAATACCTGTGGTTTTATTAACGATGCCAAAGAAGAAAGTATTAATATAATTCTGGAACTTTGTATGGCAAAGGAAAAAGGTAAACTGAACCGTCTCTTCGTGGTAGGTTGCCTTTCTGAACGTTTTTTTAAAGAGCTGAATCAAGAGATTCCCCAGGTGGACAAGTATTATGGAAAGTTCAATTATGATGCGCTGTTGAGGGATCTTGGCAAAACAGTATTTAAAGATTGTAGCAACCTGCGCCATCTGACCACACCACATCATTATGCTTATATTAAGATTTCGGAAGGATGTGACCGTCAATGTGCTTATTGTGCAATTCCTATTATTACTGGTGCTCATAAGAGTCGTTCCATGGAAGAAATAGTGGACGAAGTGAAATTGCTCGTTGGGCAAGGGGTCAAAGAATTTCAAATTATAGCACAGGAATTGACTTATTATGGTTTGGATCTGTATCGAGAACGAAAAATTGCGGAGCTGATTGAACGAATATCTGATATTAAAGGAGTAGAATGGATCCGGTTACATTATGCTTATCCCAATCAATTTCCTGAGAATTTGCTTTCTGTGATGCGTGAAAGGGATAATGTGTGCAAATATTTGGACATTGCTTTGCAGCATATAAGTAATAAGGTGCTGGCCAATATGCAACGGCATACAACGAAAGAATATCAATATGAATTGATTGAAAAATTACGTTCTGAAGTACCGGGCATTTGTTTGAGAACGACCCTGATGGTAGGTTTCCCTGGAGAGGGTGATGCGGAATTTCAGGAATTGATGGACTTTACACGCTGGGCCAGATTTGAGAGAATGGGAGCTTTCATGTATAGTGAAGAAGAGGGTACCGATGCTGCTAGAAAATTTAAAGATAGTGTTTCACCGGACGTTAAAGAATCTCGCCTTTCTGATTTGATGGACCTGCAAGAAGAGATCTCTTCAGAGATCTGTGAAACCAGAATTGGAAAGACGCTGAAAACTATAATAGACCGCAAAGAGGGTGATTACTATATTGGTCGTACGGAATATGATTCTCCTGAGGTGGATGGCGAAGTTCTTATTAAGACAGGTGGTAAACGACTCCAAAAAGGGAATTTTTATCCTGTAACGATTACGGATGCGAATGAATTTGATTTGCTTGGAGAAATTAAAAAATAGAGACGATGAACAATAAGGAATTTATTGCAGAGCTTTCTTCGAGTATGGGAATGAATGCCAAGGATACCCAGAAGATGATGAATGATTTTATTGAAGAGCTGTCATGCTGTTTTGATGAATCCAAAGATGTGACTCTTCACGGATTTGGAGTGTTTGAATTGAAAAATCGGAAGGAGCGCATCATCATGAATCCCTCTTCGGGCAAGAAAATGCTTGTACCGCCCAAATTGTCGCTTAGTTTTAAATTGAGCGAAACATTAAAGAACAAGATAAAGGAAGGATAGGGGGTATGGCAAACGAAAAATCTACCATTCAAGATTTGGCGGAGTCTTTGGCGGCCCGAAACCATTGTTCTCGTACGAAAGCTGATACGTTTCTGCGTAAAATGCTCTCCTTGATAAAAAATGGCTTGAATAGCGATAATTTTGTAAAAATAAAAGGTTTTGGCACTTTCAAGCTTGTTACGGTCAGTAGTCGTGAAAGCGTGGATGTAAATACGGGTGCACGAATAGAGATTGCAGAACACCAACGCGTTCTGTTTACACCGGATGCTTCTCTTAAAGCGCGTGTGAATAAACCCTTTGAGAAGTTTGAAACAATGATTATTGATGATGATGCGGATTTGGGCAAACTGGACGTTGATACGGAAAACGATAAAACAGAAGAACCCGAAGAAGATCAGGATTCAGTAGAAGATATTGAAGAAGCTGAAAAGGTTGCGAAAGCTGCACCTGAAGACAAGGAGGAGATTACCCCGGCG
>JAQVXN010000149.1 GCA_028709135.1 Bacteroidaceae bacterium
TTATAAGATTTTTGATAACTGGAATATTCACATACACGTACCTGAAGGTGCAGTACCAAAAGACGGTCCATCTGCGGGCATTACTATAGCTACCTCTATCGCATCGGCTCTAACGCAACGAAAAGTTCTTCAAGCAGTAGCCATGACAGGTGAAATTACGCTGCGGGGAAAAGTTCTTCCCGTTGGCGGTATCAAAGAAAAAATTCTTGCAGCCAAACGTGCTGGCATCACCCGCATCATTCTAAGCAAGGAGAATCAAAAAGATATCGAAGAGATACCGGAAATTTACCTTACTGGCGTAGAGTTCAATTATGTTGAGAACGTAGAGGAAGTTTTCAATATTGCTCTTTTAAGTGAAAAAGTTGAGAATCCTGTTGATTTCACAGTACCCGAAGAAGATAAAAAAGAGAACAAGAACGAATGACTTTCGATCTGCAATATTCCGACAGTCAGAGTAATGCGCGCAGTGGAATTTTCACTACAGCACATGGCAAAATAGAAACGCCAATATTTATGCCTGTTGGCACAGAGGGTTCTGTTAAGGCTGTACATACAAGAGAATTACTTCAAGACATTCATGCACAGATAATTCTTGGTAATACATATCATCTCTATTTGCGACCCGGAACTGAGATTATCCGAAAGGCTGGCGGCCTACATAAATTTAATGGATTTAATCGTCCCATGCTTACTGACAGCGGCGGATTTCAAGTTTTCTCCCTAACAAATATTCGTAAGCTCAATGAGGATGGTTGTGAATTTCGCTCCCACATTGATGGTAGTAAGCATTTTTTTTCACCGGAAAGCGTTATAGATATTGAGCGCGCCATCGGAGCAGATATTATGATGGCTTTTGATGAATGTCCTCCAGGCACTTCTGACTATGACTATGCCAAAAAGAGTTTGCAACTCACTCACAGTTGGCTAAAACGTTGTTTCAAACATTTCAATGAAACTCAGCCGGAATATGGTTACGAACAATCATTATTCCCAATTGTACAAGGCTGCGTGTATAAAGATTTGCGAGAAGAAAGTGCAAAATTTGCATCTGAATTTGATGCTGACGGATATGCCATTGGAGGCCTTGCTGTTGGAGAACCTACAGAAGAAATGTATAGAATGATAGAAGTCGTAAATGCCATATTGCCAAAAGAAAAACCAAGATATTTAATGGGTGTAGGAACCCCTGTAAACATATTGGAAGCTATTTCTCTGGGTGTAGATATGTTTGACTGCGTAATGCCTACGCGCAATGGACGTAATGCAATGCTGTTTACCTCGCAGGGCATCATGAACATGCGTAACCGGAAATGGCAGGACGATTTCTCTGAAATTGATGTAAACGGCACTTGCTTTGTTGATCACCAATACAGTAAAGCATACCTGCATCATTTATTCAAAGCCAAAGAACTATTGGCCATGCAAATAGCTTCAATTCACAACTTGGCTTTTTATCTTGAATTGGTTCGACAAGCTCGTCTTCATATTCGACAAGGCGACTTTACATTCTGGAAAAATCAAATGGTATCGATTCTTCCGAATCGGCTTTAATTTTGCTTTCATGAAGTTTTTCAAAATTACAGCAAAAAACTTGAAACCATCTAAGTCCTCCAAGGAATTAGATCAATCAAAGGGGACCGAAACAACATCATCTAATTCAAATTTATCGGAGAATCCTGATAATTCAAATAAATCACAGAATCAACCAAGGCAACCTTTTATTGCCAAAATTCCGTTACTTCATAAACTTTACAATAAATATGAAGAACATCCTTGGCTTATTCATTTGGACTGGTATATTATTAAAAAATTTATTGGGACTTTTGTTTTTTCAATTCTTCTAATTATTGCGATTGTCATTGTTTTTGACTTCAATGAACGTATTGACAAATTCACATCCAGCCATGCCCCATGGCAAAAAATCATTTTCACCTATTATTTGAATTTCATTCCATACTTTGCTAATCTACTCAGTCCTCTATTTGTTTTTATTTCTGTCATTTTCTTCACATCCAAATTAGCAGACAATTCTGAAATCATCGCCATGCGTTCCAATGGAATGAGCTTCAACCGCCTACTAAAGCCTTATTTACTTTCTGCCGGTCTTATAGCCGTATTCAGTTTTATACTGGGAGGTTATGTTATCCCACACAGCAACGTAACGCGACTCAATTTTGAAAACAAATACATCAAAAGACAAAGGATCTCCGTTGTTGATAATTTACAATTACAAGTAGACACAGGTGTAGTAGCTTTTATCTCCTCTTATAATAGTGATACCAAAACAGGCATCAATTTTTCTTTGGACAAATTTGTAAACAAGAAACTCGTTTCTCATCTCACAGCACTTCAAATACAGTATGATACAGTTTCGGACGTCCGCTACAAATGGAAACTTTCCAATTACAGAATACGTAAACTTCGGGGCATGCACGAAGTTATTACCTCCGGTGCGCAAATGGATTCCATCATCAGTATGGAACCATCGGATCTTTTATATACCCGTAACCAACAAGAAACAATGACAATGCCGGAACTTACGAATTATATTCAAAAACAAAGATTACGAGGTTCTTCTAATGTAAAACTTTTTGAAGTAGAATATCATAAACGTATTGCATCCGCATTTGCCGCATTTATTCTCACAATTATAGGAGTTTCACTCTCCTGTCAAAAACGTAAAGGAGGCATGGGACTTTCTCTCGGTTTAGGATTGGCATTGAGTTTCTCATATATTCTATTCCAAACAGTATCATCCTCGTTTGCCATCAATGCAGGTTGGCCGGCAATGTTATCTGTTTGGATTCCAAATATCATTTTCATGATTATTGCATTCTTCCTTTATCGAAGAACGCCACAATAAAAATACAACAACAATGAATTTTAGTGATTTAAATTTAGATAATAGACTTATTGATGCCATAGATGCAATGCGTTTTGAGGCATGCACACCCATACAAGAACAGTCTATTCCTCCTTTATTGGAAGGACATGATCTGATAGGTGTAGCTCAGACAGGAACAGGCAAAACAGCAGCTTATTTGTTACCTATTCTCAATCGCCTCTGCTCCGGACAATTCGAGAAAGATGCTATCAATTGTGTTATCATTTCTCCCACACGTGAATTGGCCCAACAAATTGATCAGGCCGCAGAAGGCTTCTCTTATTTTGTACCGTTTTCCAGTGTTGCCGTCTATGGTGGCAATGATGGCGTTCGCTATGAACAGGAGGTAAGAGGTTTACAGCTCGGAGCCGATATGATTATTGCTACTCCGGGACGTCTAATTAGTCACCTTAGTTTAGGTAATGTAGATTTTTCTCATGTGTCTTTCTTTGTACTTGATGAAGCAGACCGCATGTTAGATATGGGCTTTTATGATGATATCATGAAAATTGTTGGCTATCTTCCCAAGAAACGACAAACTATTATGTTTTCAGCTACCATGCCACCGCAAATTGAGAAAATGGCCAAAACCATTCTTAATAATCCGGTTGAAATAGAAATTGCGATTTCGAAACCCGCTGAAAAAATTGATCAGAGTGCATACCTCTGCTATGAACGCCAAAAAATAGGTATTCTCAGCGACATGTTTAAGAAATCGGCGTTAAAAAGAGTTCTTATTTTTGTTTCATCAAAAGCCAAAGTTAAAGAACTCGGAATGAGTCTGCGACGAATGAATGTCAACGTAAACGAAATGCATTCCGACCTGGATCAGAAACAGCGAGATGAAGTCATGCGAGAATTCAAAGCCGGTCATATTGATGTTCTTGTTGCTACAGATATCATTTCACGCGGTATTGATATTGATGACATTCAAACAGTTATCAACTACGATGTTCCTCACGACGTAGAAGACTATATACATCGGATTGGACGCACAGCAAGAGCAGATCGCGATGGCAACGCAATAACACTTGTCAACGAAAAAGATCTTTTTTATTTTACAAAAATAGAAAACACTTTAGAAAAGCAAATTCGTCGCAATCCTCTTCCTGAAGGACTTGGAGAACCTCCTGCACAACATCAGTCTGCAAGAAACAACGACCATCGCCATTCTAATGTACATCCGGGCACACGTAGTTTTGGCAATACGCATCATTCTGCAACTGAAAAACCAGTACAGGGAGATAAAAAGCAACACTCTTATCGACGGAATCGAAATAAAAGCTCGAAAACAAACTAGAAATAGATCAAAAGAATGTGCCTCTTCCCTAATAAATTTCATTTGGAATACCTATCTTTGCATATTGATTTCAAATGAAGAAATATGGCACAAAAAATCTGCAACCATTATCATTGAAATGATTATTTAAGGTAAATTGTATGAATTACTTGGACCGAAATGAGTTTAACTACACTCCCTCAAAAGAAGTGATAGAAGCTCTAAAAAATTTTGACATTAATAAGCTTTGCTTCTATACACGCATTTACGACGAAGGAAAGAAAAGCATTTTATCCGTTTTTCTTTCTCAGGAATACGATATTAATGAATCGCAAATTCTTTTGGGATATGGAGGTGAAGACATCTTGAAACAAGCTGTACATTTCTTTCTAACCGAAAATGATGGGAATAAAACCATTCTTATCCCGAAATTCTCTTGGTGGTACTACAAATCCATCGCAGACGAAGTAAACGGACGTACCCTGCAATACCCTCTTTTTGAAGAAGACAACACTTTTAAGTACGATCTAACTACTATGCAGGAAATGGTACAACGGGAAAACCCAAAAATACTTCTGATTGCCTCCCCCAATAATCCAACAGGCAATGGACTAACCCCTCAAGAATTAGACAATCTCTTAGCCACTACTCCCGCAACAACTACTGTTGTCGTTGATGAGGCCTATGCTTCTTTCGTTTCTGCTGACACACATTATATAAAGGTATTGGTCAACAAATATCCAAACCTTATTATTTCACGTACATTGTCTAAATTCTATGGATTACCGGGATTACGAATGGGTTTTGGTTTTATGAGTAAAGAACTCACACAATTCAGTAAATACAGCAATAAATATTTGGGCTATAATCGTATTTCTGAAGACATTGCCATTGCAGCTCTGAAATCCACTGCACATTATAGAAACATTGCTCAGCAGATGAATGAAAGTCGCATTTTGTATGAAAAAGAAATTGGCACACTTCCCGGATTTAAAGTTTATCAGTCCGTTGCCAATTTCATTCTTATTAAGTACCCCATTCATTTAAAAGAAAATTTGCAAAAAGCCTTTGCGAACGAGGATTATAAAGTGAAATTCATGAACGAGCCTGACATCAACACTCATTTACGAATCACCTTGGGACGCCCAGAACAAAATCGCATCGTGATCGACACCATTAAAAATATCGCCACGCGATGAAAGCAGTCATTTTAGCAGCCGGTATTGCTTCCAGGCTTCGTCCCCTAACAGACACCCAGCCAAAATGCCTGCTTAAAATTGGCACGCGCTCCCTCTTACAACGCACTTTCGAAGCTCTCATTCAAAACAATATTCACGAATTTATCGTT
>JAQVXN010000150.1 GCA_028709135.1 Bacteroidaceae bacterium
GTTGGAGTACTGTCATCCTTTTACGCTGGATGATACGAATTTCAGGAGCCGTATACGGAAAACGTACGTACGGTTCTGTGAGAGCAAAGAAAACAGGAAATTACTCCTGTTTTCTAGCTACTCGATTTTGTAAAATGTAAATGAGCTTATGTCCCTATCCAGTTTATGTTTATATAAATAAAAATGATGAGATGAAAAATGTTAAAATTATACCGCCAAAACCTAAAGAGAATAAAAAGCTCCGGGTTGCCGCCTATTGCCGAGTCAGCACCTCCGGGCCGGAGCAGATACGTAGTCTTGAGATTCAAATAAGTGCATATAAGAAGGTGATAAAAAGCCATCCCAACTGGCTTTTTACTGGCGTCTATTATGATATTGAAAGCGGGCTTCGCCGAAGCGGCAGAAAAAGTCTGGACAAACTGCTCAGGAAAGCTGCAAAAGGGAAAGTAGACTACATCATCACCAAGTCAATCAGCAGGGTGTCAAGAGACACTCTGGAGGTTTTGAAGATCACAAGATTTTTAAGAGAGCGAGGGATCAATATGCATTTTGAAAATGAGAAGCTGGATTCAATCGAAGAGGATAAAGAATTCGAAATTACGCTTAGGGGTATGCTGGCACAGGACGAAAGCCGGAATATCAGCGAGAATATCAAATGGGGAATTCAGCGCAAGTTTGAAAAAGGCGAGATCTACACAAAGTACAAGAATTTCATGGGCTACACTTGTGTTGACGATGAGATAGTCATTGTGCCGGAACAGGCAGAAGTAGTCAGAAAGATATTTGAATTATATTTACAAGGCTTGACGTTGGGACAAATTAGGGCCTATCTGGAAGGTCAAGAGATTAAGACTGTAACGGGCAAGGATGATTGGAATGCGAAAACGATTCGGGGTATGCTCATGAACGAGAAATACAAGGGAGATACAATGCTCCAAAAGACTTTTACAGAGGATTTCATGACCGGTAAGAAAAGAAAGAACGATGGGCAACGAAACAAGTATTATGTAAAAGACAGTTATCCAGCTATTGTTCCTGCGGAAGTATTTGACAGGGTGCAGGAGGAAATGGCAAAGCGTACAAGGCTTATCAGGAAGGAGGATTGCTCGGAAGAAGCCAGTGTAAGCAAATATAACGGCAAATATCTCTTGGGAAATTTGCTTGTGTGCGGTGACTGCGGAGCGTCTTATCGAAGAAGAACAGAAAGGGGTAAGGTTGTTTGGAGATGTGCGACAAGGATTGAAAAAGGAAAAGAGGCGTGTGCTACTTCTCTCACATTGAATGAAGAATGGATAAAGAAGATTCTAGGTGAAAGGGTATGCGAGAACAGCATTTACGATGAAGATATAATTAGAGATAATATTGAAAAGATTTTGATTTTTAATGATTATTTAGAAATCTATTATAGGCACGGGAACAAAATAAGTATTAAATTGACCATATAATGGACACCTAGATGTCGCTTAAATTCTCAGTGCAATTAAATCATGTATAATAATAGAACTATTGCGGTATGCTATAGCATATGCTATAATATGATATATTCTATGGAGGTGTAATTATATGCCATTTGATGAAATTATAAAAGCTATCCGCAAAGAGCTCAATATGACTCAAGAGCAACTTGCGCATGAATTGAATATTAGTTTTTCCACGATTAATAGGTGGGAAAATAGCCATACATCCCCAAGTAAATTGGCTAAAATGCGTCTATTGGAGTTTTGTGGTAGAAAAAGTGTAAACACATTTATAACCTCCGAAATTGATAAGCTCTAGCGCGATTCAAACTATAAAAGTATATATTTGAAAGGGGAATTATCATGGCTAGAGCCGATTTGTTAAAAAAATTATTTAGTAGTTTCAAACAAGATGATAAAGAAAATTTTTATAAGTTTGCAAATGAAATTATTGAAGATGAACGTAAGAAAAATCATGGAATACTTGCCGATGATTTGAAGATGATTCTATCGAACAACAATATACAAACTAAGCGTCCTATGTCTAGCTTTATATCCAATACTCCCAAAGATGCTGACAAAGATGCTCCTTTAGTCGAAGTTATTTATCCGGAAAAATACTTTTCTGATTTGATTACTACCGAAGAAAAGATTACTCAGTTAGAACAAATAATTAAAGAGTTTAATAATTGGGATGTTTTGAGTAGTAATGGTGTTTTTCCAACAAGACGTGTTTTGTTTTATGGACCGCCAGGTTGCGGAAAAACGCTATGTGCTCAAGCTATTGCATCGGAAATTGGTATACCAATGCTTTATGTTCGATTTGACGCACTTATATCATCTTATTTAGGTGAAACAGCAAGTAATATAAGAAAAGTATTTGACTATGCTAAGAATGATAGCTGGGTAATCTTTTTTGATGAATTTGACGCTATTGGTAGAAGTAGAAATGATTCGACAGAACATGGTGAAATCAAGAGAGTGGTCAATGCTTTTTTGCAACAAATAGATAATTATAAAGGCCGTTCGCTTATAATTGCTGCAACAAATTTTGAAAAATCATTGGATTATGCCATCTGGCGCAGATTTGATGAGACTATTCTTTTTGATATGCCTACGAATAAAGAAAGAATGGAGTTATTTTCTTTGAGAATGAGGAATTTTAAAGGACCAGATCATGTGTTTGAACAATACATGGATCACATAAATTTATTTTCTCATTCCGATGTCGAGAAGGTATGCCAAATTATAATGAAGCAATGCATATTGGATGGCAGAAAAATGTATACAAAAAATGATATAGATTTTGCCGTTAAAAAGCAAGAACACATTGTATCCTTGCGTAGAACTCAGTATTAATGATATTAAAGGGGGGGATTTTTATGGCAGATTATGACCATATAGAAATTCAAAGAGAGGATGCGGTTAGGCATTATAAATTTCAGCCTAACCGAAATGCTCCTCGCCCTCCTTCAAGAGATAGAAATATTCATGGATCAAAGTTAAAAAATGAATTAGAGCAAACTGTACTAGATATTGAAACAAAACGACTTAATTTAGGGATTCAATCTGAAAACCTATTGGTATTAGAAATATTAAGCGATGCAATGTCACCTGATGTTCTTGAGAATATGCTTAGAAAGTTTAATCTTTACTTAGTTGAAGAAACCCCAGTCATAGATACAAATAACTCTAAACTTGTTATTCAGTTTGACAATAGAGCTTCCTTAAATGCCTTTAATTATGAAAGAGAATTATGGGAAAAAGATGAGCAAGAAGAAGCAATCTTAACTTATGCTCAGAGGAGAAATCTATTTAACTGCATTGAGAATATTCGTACTGTTACGCGGACGGATCGAATTGGAAATAGATTAAAAAAATGTTTCGATAACGTAATACCATTTCCGGAAGGTTTTTTTATTGTTAATATTGATGTGTGGTTTAATGGTGATCGTTCTACAATTATTGAAGTCGAGAGCCAGATAAAGCGTGTCCTTGGAACACAAGGCAGTTTTCTGTTGGGTGATTTGTATTCCTAGTTTGTTACTAGGAAGAGCTAAAGTTAATGAATTTACCTTAAACGCTTTACTTGATTTAGATATTATTGCAACTGTGGACCTTCCATTTAGTGCTGTATCTACAGAATCATATGAACTATATTCTTGGGATTTTAATCCTGTTGTCAATAACAACTTAGACAGCAATGCGCCATTAGCTACAGTTCTTGACTCTGGAGTGTTTACAGGCAACCCCCTCTTAAGAAATGTTGTAGTTGCTGAAGAGGAATTTGATAAAACGGAGAGTACGACGTCCGATTTAAATGGACATGGAACTGGTGTTGCTGGAATTGTAGTTTATGGCGATTTTGATAAATGTATAAATACAAAAGTTTTTACACCACTTGTTAGGATATGTAATGGGAAAATAATGCATAATGAGAACGGGAATCCATGTTTTCCAGAGGATAAAAGGCCTGAACAACTGGTGAAAGAAGCTGTAGAATACTTTCATAAAGAATATAATTGTCGAATATTTAATCTTTCCGCTGGTGATTTAGATCATTTGTATAATGGTGGGAGGCAGTTTGCTTGGGCAGAAATGCTAGATCAGTTAGCTAGAAATTTAGATATTGTAATTATTATAAGTGCCGGTAATGTACCAGAACCATACCTGCATGAATTTACTTCTAGAGACGATTTATTGGAAAAATCCAGGGATCAATTATTCCAATTAGATCATAAGCTTATTGATCCTGCAACCTCTGCACTAAGTATCACAGTCGGTTCGATTACTCGCTTTGATGAGCCGGAAGTTGTACAGAATAGAAGTGTTCGTATTTCTGCAGGAAAGAAAAATGCGATGTCAGTGTTTACTCGAATTGGCAAGGGTGTAAATAGAGCAATCAAACCTGAGTTAGTTGATTACGGTGGAAACTTTGCCGTTACAGAATTGATGCGTGGAAGGCATAGATGGTATAAAAATGATCAGAAATTGCTTGAACCTACATTACATAATGGTACGGATAAAATTTTTAAAGGCTGGTGTGGGACAAGTTTTTCTGCACCGCATGTAACACATATTGCAGCCAGACTTGAGCGTGCCCTTGAAAAGCAGTTGGATGATTTTCCGTCAGCGAATTTAATTAGAGCATTATTAATTAATTCTGCAAGATGTACTACTGATATGATTGATTGGGCAGAAAAGTCTACAGATGCCTTATATAAAGGAAAAACCAATCCAAAGCAAGAACGCAGATTACGTCTGATAGGATATGGAAAAGCAGACGATAGCTTATTATATTCTCATGAAAAACAAGTTACTCTATTTGCTGAAGACGCTTTGGAGTTACGTTCTTTTCATATATATAAAATACCTGTACCAAAGGATTTTTTGAAAGTTAAATCAGAAAAAGATATCTCTATAAGTCTTGCATATGACCCCATGACAAGGTTAAGTAGAAAAGATTACCTTACAAATAATTTGTGGTTTGAAGTATTTAGAAAAATAGATGAGGAAACTTTACTTCAATATAAAGCAAGAAAAGAGTCAGGTGAAGATTCGGAAGAGGATTTGGATAATCTTCCAAATGAATTTAAAGCAGATTTTTCACCTGGTTACACAGAAATAATGAAATCTACGCTACAGCAACGGATCTGGTCTAAGGGAAAAACTGGAGGTAAGGATTTACTCTGGGAAGAGAATGAACCTTATATTTATATTATGGTAACAGGGAAAGAACGATTTAAGTATGCGGAACAGGAATCACCTCAGCCATATGCACTTGCTATTACATTCTCATATAAGGGAGAGCAGGATATTGAACTTTATACGAAATTAAAAAATAATGTGAGAATTAAAGAGCGTCAGAGAACTCGTACTCGTGCACAGATTAGTGGTAGGTTATAGTATTATAAGGCTATGAATTTAGAAAAAACAATCGTTTAAACTTTGTATTGCCGAAATCTATGCACTTTTTATTGCCGCGACCAATTTAGTAAAGATGAGCAAAAATTTGAGAATAAA
>JAQVXN010000151.1 GCA_028709135.1 Bacteroidaceae bacterium
TACCTTGTTGACTTTGTCAATGCGGCGTTCCTGATTTTCGAAATATACTTCTCTTATCATAATTCTATCCTCCTCAATTATTGTTTGCGTGGGTCAATAAATTTAACTGCTCCCTGCTCTTTGCTGAAGCGGCCGTAGTGACCTGTAACAGCTTTTAGAGCTTCGTTGGCGTCAACGCCTTTCTTAATCTGTTCCATGAATTTACCCATGTGAACAAATTCGTAGCCAATGATTTGATCATCTTTATCAAGAGCCAAGCGAGTGATGTATCCTTCTGTCAACTCCAAATAACGCGGGCCTTTGGCTAATGTGCCGTAAAGCGTGCCTACCTGACTGCGCAGACCTTTGCCAAGGTCTTCAAGACCGGCGCCGATAGAGAGGCCGCCTTCTGAAAAGGCGCTCTGGCTGCGGCCGTAAACAATCTGCAAGAATAATTCACGCATGGCTGTGTTGATGGCGTCGCATACAAGGTCCGTGTTCAGTGCTTCGAGAATAGTTTTTCCCGGCAGAATTTCACTGGCCATGGCTGCGGAATGAGTCATTCCCGAGCATCCGATGGTTTCAATGAGGCATTCCTGAATAACACCTTCCTTGATGTTGAGTGAGAGTTTGCAAGCTCCCTGCTGTGGGGCACACCATCCAACACCGTGAGTCATACCGGAGATGTCTTTGATTTCCTTTGCCTGAATCCATTTTCCCTCTTCAGGAATTGGTGCAGGACCGTGATTGGGGCCTTTGGCCACACAACACATATTTTCAATTTCCTTTGTATAAACCATATCCTTTAAATTAGTTGATTGATATTATTTATCTAGATTTTCGTACGGCAAAATTACCTATTTTTTGGTAGAAAACAGAATCTTGAGATGTGATTTTTGTGTCTGAAACGTTTTTACGGAGGAAATATCCGAAAATGTAAAACGGAATATTTCGTAATAGAAAGTCTGTTATACAAAATGAAGGTAAAAATATTGAGCCCAATTTGTTTCCCAACGTTTGTAGCAATCAATAAAGAAGTGGAGGATACTTCGGGCGGGTCAAGCAACCTGCATATCAACAGTTTTTCTTAACTTTGCAAAAATATTTCCTGATTGAAAGAGTTATGATGGAGAAGCAGAAAAATCATGAAGTAATGCAGCAATTACTGGAGAGAATTGAAAAGAAAATAGGTGAAAATTTAACAGCTGAGACGATGAGCCAACTTAACGGTAATGAGTTGACGCTGTTGGCATATCATATTTTTTGTAGAGAAATTCTTGAGGGGGGTATGGTGCAACTGATCTATAATGGATACGGACCTTTCATTTTTGAAAATCCTTTCGCCAAAGCTATGCGCTTGTGGGGATTGAAAGATTTCTCAAAATTTATCTACGCAGCCCGGCAACTGTATGAGAAGTCAAGCGAGGATTTCAAAAAGGATCGCAACGATGAAGAATTCATGGCTCTTTATGAGCAGTATCCGGAAATGGAAAATATGGATGATGAGTTTATAGAACAAGAGCCCCAAATTACGGCTATGATAAGTGACTATGTATGTGCCCATCAAGACCTTTTTAAAGACTAATTAATTATGGCAGATAATACAATTAAAAAAAATATTGTGATTAAAAACCGGCGCGCATCATTTGATTATTTGTTCATGACGCATTTTACGGCGGGGATTATTTTGACTGGAACCGAGATTAAGTCTATCCGCAAAGGCAAAGCCAGCTTGGTGGATACCTTCTGTTATGTGGACAAACGTGAGATGTGGGTAAAGAATATGTATGTGGCACCTTATTTCTATGGTTCCTATAATAATCATAGTGTGCGGCGCGATCGCAAATTGCTACTGACAAAGAAAGAACTCCGGAAGTTGGAACAGGAACTGAAAAATCCGGGATTTACTGTCATTCCGGTTTCTCTCTATATTAATGAATCTGGCTTGGCAAAACTGGATATTGCTTTGGCACGAGGGAAGAAACTTTATGACAAACGTCAGTCTTTGAAAGAAAAGAGCGATCGTCGAGAAATGGAGAGAAGTATCAAAAATTATTGATAAACAGATAGAAACATAATTTTTTTACAGTAAAGAATTAGATCAGGAACGGATGGAAAAACAAACGATGCAGGATATAGTAGAACAGCGAATACTTATTCTTGATGGGGCTATGGGCACGATGGTGCAGAGTTATCATCTTACTGAAAAAGATTTCCGTGGTGAGCGCTTTCAGAATATCACATGGCAAATGCGTGGAAACAATGACGTACTTTCGTTGACGCGACCGGATGTGATTTCTGATATACATCGTAAATATCTTGAAGCGGGCGCAGACATCATTGAAACAAATACATTCAGTAGTCAGCGTATTTCCATGGTGGATTATAAGCTTGAAAACATCTGTCGTGAAATGAATTTGGCTTCTTGTAAGTTGGCGCGAGAATTGGCTGACGAATATACTGCAAAAACGCCTGAAAAACCCCGTTTCGTAGCTGGTTCAATAGGACCTACAAACAAAACATGTTCTATGAGTCCTGATGTGGATAATCCTGCCTTTCGCGCGATTACGTTCGATGATTTGGCTGCTGCCTATCGTGAACAGATTTGTGCAATGATGGATGGTGGGGTAGATGCTCTCCTAATAGAAACTGTTTTTGATACGTTAAATGCGAAAGCAGCTATTTATGCGGCAGAGCAGGAATTTGACAAAAGAGGGACAACACTTCCCATAATGCTTTCTGTAACTGTTTCCGACCGTGCCGGACGTACTTTGTCGGGGCAGACATTGGCGGCATTTCTAACTTCTATGGATTTCGCTCCACTTTTTTCTGTGGGACTTAATTGTTCTTTTGGTCCACTTGAAATAAAACCGTATTTAGAAGAAATTGCAGCGCAGGCACCTTATCATGTTTCCGTTTATCCCAATGCGGGCCTTCCTAACGAAATGGGAGCATACGACATTACACCGCAACAGATGGCCGAGGAGATGAAAATCTTTGTAGATGAAGGTCTTGTTAATATTATAGGAGGGTGTTGCGGAACAACAGATCAATTCATTGCACTTTATACTTCTATTGTAAAAAATGCGGATGGGACTTGGAAAAAACCTCATGAATCTCACAAGAAATCTGGTTTTTTGGAGCTCTCCGGATTGGAACGTTTGGAAGTACGTCCGGAAAGTAATTTTATTAATATAGGTGAGCGCTGTAATGTGGCAGGTTCTCGCAAATTTTTGAGGTTGATCAACGAACATCATTACGAGGAAGCCCAAAGAATTGCGCGCAAACAGGTTGAAGATGGTGCACAAGTGCTGGATATCAATATGGATGACGGATTATTGGATGGTAAACAAGAAATGGTGAATTTCGTGAATTTAATTACCTCAGATCCCGATATTGCACGTGTTCCATTAATGATAGATTCATCCAAATGGGAGGTGATTCTGGCTGCTCTGAAATGTGTTCAAGGAAAGTGTATTGTAAATTCCATCTCTCTTAAAGAAGGAGAGGAAAGTTTTCTTTCACATGCCAGAGATTTACATAGTTTGGGCGCCGCAGTTGTAGTAATGGCTTTTGACGAAGAGGGACAGGCTACTTCTTATGAACGAAAAATAGAGGTATGTAGTCGTGCCTATCACTTATTGACTGAGAAAGTAGGTTTCAATCCGAATGATATGATCTTTGATCCCAATATTCTGACTATTGGTACCGGCATGAGTGAGCATAATGATTATGCAGTGAATTTTATTCGGGCTGCTGAATGGATTCGAAAGAATTTGCCGGGTTGCCATGTGAGTGGAGGAGTAAGTAATCTTTCGTTCGCGTTTCGTGGTAATGATTATTTACGCCAGGCGATGCACGCCGTATTTCTTTATCACGCTATTCAACGCGGAATGGATATGGGGATTGTGAACCCTGCTGCAGGTGTGATGTACGAGGATATTCCTGAAGAGCAAAGAGTATTAATAGAAGATTTGATTTTTAATCGCCGACCAGATGCCACGGAGCGCGTTTTGTCGATCAGTCAAAATCAGAATTTAACGACAGCTGAAAATATAGAAGAAGAAAACAGAACACAAACATCTGTAGATAAACGTCTTAAACAGGCTTTACGTAAAGGTATTAGTGATTATTTGGAGTCGGATCTAAAAGAAGCGATGAACAAATATGGGCGTGCTGTGGAGGTGATTGAGGGCCCCTTAATGGATGGTATGGGGGAAGTTGGAAAACTTTTCGGTGAGGGTAAGATGTTTTTGCCTCAAGTGGTGAAAACTGCACGCACAATGAAAAAAGCTGTTGAGTTTTTGCAACCTTATATGGAAAAAGATAAACAAACAGGAACAACGTCTGCAGGGAAGGTGCTTTTGGCCACAGTAAAAGGTGATGTTCATGATATTGGCAAGAATATTGTAGGGGTTGTGATGGGCTGTAATAATTATGAAATTCTGGATTTAGGGGTAATGACTCCTGCAGAAAAGATCGTGGAAACAGCTATACGTGAAAAAGTGGATTTCATAGGTCTCAGTGGTTTAATCACTCCAAGTTTGGAGGAAATGATTAATACGGTGCGGCTGCTTCGTGAGAATGGGGTGAATGTGCCTGTTATGATAGGTGGAGCCACTACAAGTAAATTGCACACGGCTTTGAAAATTGCACCTGCTTATGACGGTCCTGTGATATGGGTTAAGGATGCTGCACAAAATAGCATTATTGCTGGAAAATTGCAAAATGAAACGACACGCGATGTCTTTGTGAAAGATTTAAATAAAGAATATGACGTTTTGAGAGAACAGGAGCAATCTAAGATTAACCTGGATTCCTTGGAGCAATCAAGAAAAAATAAATTGAATCTTTTTAAATAAGTTGGAAACATGAAGAAAATCTTGTTTTTTATTTTATTCATCTTGTGTTTTGGTTGCGGTCTGCGTGCTGAGAATCAGATTATCAAAACAATAGATGGACAATTTATTCGTAATGGTGCACCCTATTATTATATAGGTACAAATTTTTGGTATGGTCCTATTTTAGGATCTACAGGATTAGGTGGTAATCGTGCTCGTTTGTCGTACGAATTGGATTCCCTTAAAAGTATTGGCATAAATAATTTGCGTATTTTGGCAGGAGCTGATGCCGGTAGTGTGAATGCAAATAGTGTTTTTCCTTACTTGCAACCAAAAGTAGGAGAACTGAATGATACATTGCTGGTTGGTTTGGATTATTTTTTAGCTGAACTTGGTAAGCGTGACATGGTGGCTGTCATTTATTTGAACAATTCTTGGGATTGGAGCGGTGGTTATGGCTTTTATCTGAAAAATGCAGGAAAAGGCGATTCTCCCTCGGCAGAAGGTGACGGATATGACAATTATGCACGTTATGCAGCTCAGTTTGTACGTAATGAGAAAGCTAAACAGCTGTTTTATAATTATGTAAAAAAGATTGTTTCCAGAAAAAACAGTGTAACAGGACTTAATTATAAAGATGACCCAA
>JAQVXN010000152.1 GCA_028709135.1 Bacteroidaceae bacterium
CTGAATGCTCCTGTTATATATGTACGTTTTGCATTCTTATTGTTTGCATCCATTTTGGGTTTATATGGATTAACATTGGGATTATGCGCACTTATTATCCATTTGTTAAATTTGGAGTCATTCGGCGTTTCTCAAATTTCTCTGCCCGGATCTTTGAAATACCAGGAAAATAAGGACACTTTGTTCCGAGCACCTTGGTGGCAGATGCGTTTGCGGCCTGATAAGCTAAATAAGTATTTGGTGCGCATGAAACAAAAGGATGACAAAGAACAATGATTAGAAAATTTTTATGCTGTATGTTATGTATCATTTTTACTTTTTTGCTGAGTGGGTGCTGGAGTTATATTGGATTAGATGAAATATCCATGGTATCCGGCTTAGCTGTTGATAAAGATAATCAGTCAAATCATTTTAAACTATCAATCGAAATCTTCGATTTAAGTGCTTCAACAAAAGAAAAGGGACCGAAGACAAAAATTATTGAGACTAAAGGTATTACGATTTTTGATGCGTTTCGAAATGCCAAAAAAAAGCTATCAAATAAATTGTATTTTGGTCATGCTAAAATCATTGTGTTAAGTGAAGATATTGCGAAAAAAGAAGACCTTATTAATTTGGTTGATTTATTTATTCGCGATAAAGAAACGCGTGAAAATGTTTATGTTGTGATATCCCAAGAAAAAACTGCATCAGATATTCTAAAAGTACAAGGTACCGACCAATCAAATATATCGCAAGCACTTAATAATATTGTATCCAATGATTCAAAAGTAACTTCTTCAACAGCACCTTTAGAACTCTATGGTATTTATAATATTTTAAATTATCCTGGGATATCTGCAACCTTACCTGCATTTCATAATGTTGAAAGTGAAGAAGAGAAAAAAAATGAACAGCAGGACAAAGTCAAGAGCCAAGAGAAAGATCAAGAACAAAGCGAAGAGAATAAAAATTGTGAATTAAACGGCACTGCAGTTTTTAAAAATCAAAGATTGGTAGGTTATTTGACACCTGAAGAATCCAAATACTTTTTGTTTATAATCGATGGAATTAAAGGTGGAGTTCTGCCAATTTCTACTTCCGGAAACACTGATATAGATAGCTCGCTTGAGATCTTTCATAATAAAACGAATCTTTCCTATGAAAAGAAAAATGGCAAATTAATTATTAAAGTAAAAATCAAGACAAAAGTCGTCCTCGGAGAAGTAACGGAAATGTCTATTCAGCTGAATGAAGAAGATATTAAAAATATGGAGCAGAAATCATCTGAACTTTTAAAAAAACAAGTGCAAAATCTCATAAAAAAAGTTCAAAAAGAATACAACTCAGATATTTTTGGATTTGGAAATATGATTTACCGTGAAAATCCAAAATTATGGGCTCAGCTCTCAGATCAATGGGATAATATCTTTCCAACCTTAGAAGTTGAAGTCGAACCAAAAGTAGAAATTATTAATACTGCTCTGAAAAAAATATAAAGGCGTGTGAATAGCCAATGCTTACAGGAATTGTAATACTTTTGTTTGTCTTTGTTTATTTATTTGATTGCAAGCCTGTTTTAAAAGAGGGAAAAAAAACAGAAAAAATAGTTCATATCAGTATAATGTCAATTAGCTTTATTGTACTGATTCTTTATAGTTTTGGAATTTCAGTTCCATCACCGACTGAGCCCATTAAAAATGTCGTCAGCTTATTATTTGGTGTATCATAATTTTAAAGATAGGGATGGCATACCAGAATGCAAAAATATACAATTTCATCTAATCAACAAATATTTCTTATTTTTATGTTTGTTCTAGGAAGTAGCCTTGTTTTTGGTGTAAATACAACAGCTCAAAATGATGGTTGGATTTCCATCATTCTAGCTACACTTTTTATATTGCCGATAGTATGTATTTATGCTCGAATTTTAAAGTTGTTTCCAGAAAAAAGTATTTTTGATATTATTCAGATTCTATTTGGAAAAATATTTGGTAAAATCCTAATTGCACTCATTACTTGGTATGCCATTCATCTAAGTGCTTTGGTCGTTCGGAATTTTTCAGAATATGTTGAAATTATTGCAATGCCGGAAACTCCTCCACTCATCGTAATGATTTGTTTATTACTTGTTACAATGTATTTAGCAAGAAGCAACATCAGAACACTGGGTGAATGGGCAATCATTGCTGGTACAATTGTAACCATGATTGTTGCATTAACAATTGTTTTAGAAATTAAAGATATGAAATACACCAACATCCTTCCAATTATGGCAAATGGTTTTAAACCCATTTTAGTAAGCAGCTTTCAGATATTCTCGTTTCCATTTGCGGAAACCATACTATTTTTAGCACTAGGCGGTTCAATAAAACAACAAAAAGACAGCCCGTATAAAATATTTATGATTGCAATACTATTAAGTAGCGTTATTATGTTGGGAGTATTTTTAAGGAATTTATTCGTGTTGGGAGCGCCAATGTGCAAAACAAGTTACTTTCCATCTTTTACTGCTTCAAGATTAATCAAAGTTGGAGATTTTTTATCTAGAATTGAAGGTTCAATCTCTGTCAACTTAATTTTAGCTGGAATTACAAAAATTACAATCTGCTTAATATGTGCCTCAAAAGGAATTGCAAAACTATTTGATGTGGAAAACTATCAAAATTTGGTACTATGCACATCCTTATTAGTTCTGGCTTTATGCGTCAATCTATATAAGAACGTCATGCAAATGTTTGATTTCATTAAGTATTATCCGTATTATACCTTTATCTTTCAAGTCATTATCCCGATTACTATATGGTTGGTGGCAGAGTATCACAATAAGAAAAATAAAAAAATCCCTGCTCAAACGAATAGCGAAAACTAAAAGAACGGCATCTTATATAAGATGCCGTTCTTTGCAGGTGCAATCATATAATGTTGTTTACTATACTATTTACTCATAATTCCCTTGCATACGATCTTTCGTATTAATTACCGTACCGGCATCTTTCATCGGCATTTGATCTTCATACCCTTCTGCTGACGTAACGGTTTGATTAATGAAAGCATTCACCATTTCAGCATGAGGATCCACCTGCTCAAAATTGCTGTGATGTCGTTTTGGTCTTTTACGGTCGGGATGGATTAAACTGTTTTTCTCCAGCAATTCATTCACTCCCCTTTTATTACTTGGGGAAACTCCCCGTAATACTAGTATTAGTATAAAAAGAAAAAATATAATATTGTTTTAAAAAAAGTGTTGACATTTCAATCTTTTTCCTGTATAATAACATTCGTCGCTTGAAAGACACCGTCTTGAAAGCTTCTGGGAGCTTAGCTCAGCTGGGAGAGCATCTGCCTTACAAGCAGAGGGTCACAGGTTCGAGCCCTGTAGTTCCCACCATTTTGGCCTGGTAGTTCAGTTGGTTAGAACGCTAGCCTGTCACGCTAGAGGTCGTGGGTTCGAACCCCATCCAGGTCGCCAATTTTTCTTTAAAGGTTTCATGCCTTTGTAGCTCAGTCGGTAGAGCAGAGGACTGAAAATCCTCGTGTCGTTGGTTCGATTCCGACCGAAGGCACCAAATGCGGGTTTAGCTCATCTGGTAGAGCGCCACCTTGCCAAGGTGGAGGTAGCGAGTTCGAGCCTCGTAACCCGCTCCATTATAACAGTCGCTTTTATGCGGCTGTTTTTTTGTATAAAAGACCATTGGCAAAGCCAATGGTCTTTTCATTATTTGGTCTTTTCATTATTTTAGAAAATCGTCTCGTTTTGGTGTAAAAACATCCACTAATGTACCCTTTTCCAACGCTTTCACCCCATGCAAAACGTTTGGCGGGATAGAAACACCATCACGATGAGAAACTACACAAACTTCATCACCGATTGTAAACTCAAATTTTCCCGATGCAACATAAGTGATCTGTTCATGGGGATGCTTATGCGCATTTCCTTGCGCTCCTTTTTCAAAACATACTTCTGTCATCATTTGTTGATCACTATAGCATAAAACTTTTCGAGTAACGCCAGGTTCACAAGCAGTCGCTTGTATTTCATGATTAAATGCAAACATGTAGGTCCTTCTTTCTAGATTGATCATCTTTCTCATTATATCATAAGAAGGATCATTAAGTCTAGACAAAATCATGTTTTAAAAATTGGGCGGTTTGGGATTTGGATTTTTTTCAAATTTAGCAGTTTCAAAATATTGGTCGCCCTCCTGCATCAACCTACCCATTACGACAAACCGTTGGTTCGGGTTCTGCGAATAGGTTCCGTACTTATAGGTGCACGTGGATAATGTCAGAATGTTATCCCCTATTCCCGGCTGTGTTTCATAAATATATTCTGAACGTTCCTGCACATCATGCATTAAATCGTTGAAATTTTCGTCTGAATAATCCGCATAATGATATGGGATTGGATCCAAATCTGCTTCACAATAAAACACCGCAAATATTTCGAAAACATGGGCGCCATTATTCGTCGTTAAAAAAATATAGGGCGTCTGCGATGCAAAACTCTCCTCTGCAAATTTTAAAAGCTGTGCAAACTTTGCGCCGTTTGAGTCATCCTTTACACCCATTGGAGTTCCTAAGTTATGACCGTATATGATGGAGTTGCGGGAAAAAAGATCATCCTCACCGGGCAGACATTCATAATCCAGGTAGTAACAGCCCTCATAGGAATATTTGCCGTACATGTTTCGGCGCAGATAATACTCGTTGTCCCCCGCTTGCACAACGCCTTCATCAATCTTTGTATTCGGTACCGTCAGCCACGAAACCGCATCCGAATTTTTTTCTTCTAATTCAGCAAGCTGTTTGCTCCTATCCGGAATTGATGGCTGATAATTTCCTGTTTCATCATAAGATCCGCTGGAAAGCGGGTTATTATCATTTGTTTTTTTACAAGAAGACAGCGGCAAAACGCAAAACAATGCAAGAACACAGGCCAAAAATCGACGAATGGATGCATTCATGGCAAAACCTCCAAAACCTAGTTTGATCGTTTTCTTTAGTTTGTTCAAAATCAAATTTGTTATGTGAAGGTTGCATGTACTGTTTAGAATTGGAAAAAAGCCGTCCGTAAAAACGGACGGCTTTTTAAAATTTTTACAATAAAAATGGGTATTTGCCGGATTACTGGAGCAGTTGCAGGATGGACTGCGGCTGCTGATTTGCCTGAGCCAGCATTGCCTGAGCAGACTGAGTCAGAACGTTCATCTTAGTGTAAGCCATCATTTCTTTGGCCATATCGGTATCGCGGATACGGCTGTTTGCAGCGGTCAGGTTCTCGGAAGAAACGTCCAAGTTGTTGATGGTGTACTCGAGACGATTCTGAAGAGCACCCATGTTTGCACGGTTCGTGGAAACCGTGTTGATTGCGTCTTTAATGGTCTGGATTGCGTCGCCAGCAGCATCTGCAGTGCTAACATCCAGTCCTGCAACGCCGAGACCTGCAGAGCGCATATCTTCAACCGATACAGTCATCTTGTTG
>JAQVXN010000153.1 GCA_028709135.1 Bacteroidaceae bacterium
ATTGCTGTTGGAACGACAGTACAGCGTGCAATAGAAACAACCTGTGACACATTAGGACACATTAATCCCTATGAAGGATGGACCAATAAATTTATTTTCCCTCCATATTTATTTAATGTAGCTAATGCAATGTTTTCTAATTTTCAGCTGCCCGAAAGTACTTTGTTAATGCTTACAGCTGCTTTTGGCGGATTTGAATATACAATGAGCGCTTATAAAGTAGCACTAAAAGAAAACTACAAATTCGGTCCATTTGGTGATGTAATGTTGATTATTGATTAATGCACATAGCATATCTAGGACTCGGCACAAATTTAGGCTTGCGCGAAATAAATCTTAAACAGGCCATCCAAGCACTTGAGCAACACGCAGGAAGGTTACTCAAGTGCTCTTCTTTTATGGAAACAGCTCCATGGGGATTCGAATCCTCCAATATTTTTCTCAATGGAGCTGTGATCCTGGAAACAAAATTATCACCATTTGATTTACTTTCAGTAACTTGCAGAATAGAAACCGCCCTTGGACGTACTCATAAAAGCCACGACAACCAATATGTAGATCGCACGATGGACATTGATATTCTCTTTTATGATCAACTCATTTTAGAAACTCCAGAATTAATCATTCCTCATCCACTTATCCAAAACCGCTTATTCGTACTCAATCCCTTAGAAGAAATTGCACCTGATTTTGTACACCCAATTCTGCACAAATCTATCCATCAAATGCTTTTAAACCTTCGACAGACAACCAATACCTTATCTCAATAGTATAATTCCCCTATAATCTGTTTACCAACCTCTTTTTACATGGATTTATTGCATAAAAATGCAACCAAAATGAGACTCATTTTAATTCGGAAATTAATTGAGGAGAAAAACGGACTTTTATTCTTTAGCTTTATAAGCTAGAGCGTACATACGCATTTGCTTCAACATTGACAATAGTCCATTACTTCGAGTCGGTGAAAGATGCTCCCGTAAGCCTATTTTCTCAATAAAATACAAATCTGCCTTTATTATCTCATCAGGAGTATGCCCACTCAATACCTTTATCAAAAGTGTCACAATACCTTTCACTATCAAAGCATCACTTTCGGCTCTAAAGAAAAGTAGGGAATCCTTTTCTTCACAAACAAGCCAAAGGCGACTTTGACAACCTGGAATTAAATTCGAATCATTCTTTTCTCCTTCAGCCAATGGTTTCTGATCATTCCCCATATCTATCAACATCTGATAACGATCCATCCAGTCGTCAAGCAAGCCAAATTCTTCTATAATCTCGTCTTGAGCTTCGTTTATTGTCATTTTTTATAATTATAAATCAGTTGTAAAAGTGTTTGTCCCACTGCTTTCAATGTATTTTGATCAATATTTTCCGGGGTATCATGCGTAGTATGCCACGTTGGACCAAATCCAGATTCGCCTGTAGGATAATAAGGAATAATGTCAACCATTTGTACATTTGCGATACGATTTACAGGCAAATGATCATCAGTAATAAAACCGCCACTCTCATCATTAAAGAAATCAGCAAAACCAGCCGTTTTCGAAGCCTGCCAGACTTCATTAACGACTCCTGAAGCATACCTCATTGAATAACCTTCCCGATAAAAGTGAGCACCTTGACCTCCTACCATGTCTAGCAATACTCCAAATTTTATTCCTCCAGCATGAGGATGATGTGCCCAATATTGTGCCCCAAGGCACCAAGTATTCTCATTATCTTTCACGTTCTTTTCCCATTGCGGGACGCCAACATCTTCTGCATCAAAACATACAAAATCAATGCCAATCGCCAATTTTTCAGACTTAAGCAAACGCGCTAGTTCCAACATCACACCAACTCCACTTGCTCCATCATTTGCAGCCATTACTGGCATCTTCCATTTGGACGAATCAGGGTCATTATCTGCCCACGGACGACTATCCCAATGAGACGCTATCATAATTCTAGTTTTTGCCTTAGAATTTAATTGAGCAATAATGTTATAACCCGGCATAACTAGTCCGTCATATCTTTTAAAAGTAGATTTCTGTGTAATTACTTTCAATCCATATTTACTAAATTGATCAACAAGATATTTTCCACAATTGTCATGCGCGACCGAATTCATCACACGAGGACCAAAAGCACATTGCGCCTCAATAAACGAATATGCGCTATCTGCCTTAAAATTAGGGATATTACTCGCCACCACAGTATCACCATTTTCTGTTGAAGCCTGATTCTTGCCTCCACAACTCTGCATCATAAAAAAAATGCCGAGTATACTAAAACATGTATATAAAATTTTTGTCATTATCTTTTCATTTTTGCTCCTTTCTGAACTTGCTCCATAACACGCAGAAAGTTGCCACCCCAAATCATTTTTATTTCTTCCTCATTAAAATTCAGGCGTAACAGCCGGCGCGTAAAATTAATCAGTTCAGACGCATCAGCTAAACCCGGCACACCTCCGTCACCATCAAAATCCGTACCTAAACCAACATGTTCAACTCCAGCCAAATTTACAGCATGCTGCAAATGTTGCATAGCATCAACAATAGTTGCCCTTCCGTCTTCACGGAGAAAACCATTATAAAGCGTAATCTGACAAACACCACCAGCTACCGCTAAGGCTTTAAGTTGATCATCAGTAAGATTTCGCGGATGATTACAAATAGCTCTGCAAGATGAATGAGTACATACTATTGGCAATCTACTTATTTCAAGCGCATTCCAAAAACTTTGCTCGCCACCATGCGACAAATCTACCATCATCCCAACGTTATTCATTTCCAAAATTACTTTCTCTCCAAACTCACTGACACCATTATTTAAACACGTAGACCCTTTTGCAGAATCACAAATTAGATTATCTCCATTATGACAAAGTGTCATATAAACAACTCCACGATGCCTATATCGTTCCACGTTTTTTAAATCCTTTCCAATAGCATAACCATTTTCTATGCCACGCATAATCCCTTTCTTTCCTTCTTGTTTGAGACGATAAAGATCTCCAGTTGATGTCGCCATTCCCACACCGCTACAACCACCAATAATATTCTCAACACCATCCAGAAGATGATCGCAATATGTTGTAGCAGCTTTAAGTGAAACGTCGTCCAATCCTTTCTGAGGCAGATAAGCAACCATAATACTAGCATCCAAATGCCCCTCTCTCATTTTATGTAAGTCAACCAGTATTTTAGAATCTCTTTCGTCAAAACGGATGCCCTTATTAAAAAACATCGGTGTATCACAATGTGTATCTAAAGTCAAAACTCTAGAATGTAAAAGCTTGGCATCAGAAAAATTTTGAGCTTCATTTGCTAACCATTTAAAAAGAGGTATCATACAGTTATCACCTCTAACTATAAATCCCTCTGGATGCCACTGCACACCTATAACAGATTTAAATTCTGCACTCTCTACCGCTTCTATAACGCCATCACAACTTTGAGCACTGACTCGTAAAGGCTGTCCAACATTGCCAACGGCCTGATGATGGAAAGAATTAACAGCAAGTACATCCTGATTAAAAATTTTCCTCAATAAGCTGCCTTCAGCTAAGTACACTGAATGTGATGCATAACCACGATCTAAATCTTGTGAATGCTTAATAAGTTTCCCTTCAAAAGCTTTCTCACTTCCCAAATCTTGAATAATCGTGCCACCAGTAACCAACCCTAATAATTGTATTCCTCTGCAAATACAAAGCATTGGAATTTGTCGGTCTAAAGCCATTTGAAGCAATAAAAGTTCTTTCCGGTCTCGTTGTGCACAAATACCATGAAGCGCTGGCGACGGTTCTGCTCCCATAAATAAAGGATTCAAATCTCCACCGCCCGAAAAGATAAGACCATCTACCTGTTCCAAAATGCTATACAAATCATTTTGGCCTTCAATTGGAGGAATCACAAAAGCCGTTCCACCTGCTTCATATACGCTTTGATAATAGCCTTTAGCCAACTCACAACCTTTGTCCCCATAATTACCGGTTATACCTATAATCGGACGCCTCATAGGTGTTGCATGACTGCAACAAATTTCTCCGTATTGTCCTTTCCAATCAAATTCGTTCATGTTTACTTTTTATTATTCACGCCAAATTCATCCTCATAATTGCGTGCAGGATTTCGCGGGAACCAGCCATTGCGAACACGCTCCCGCTGTTCAAAAAGTTCCTTTATCGACCAGAAACACGTAAATGCAACGACACTGGCCACGGCACTTATTAGAATATTTTTTATGAACAAAGCTGCAATGCAGCCTATCATTCCAATAACAAGAAATACCCACCAAAAGCGTGTACCTGTATAGTATTCTGTTTTTATTACTATCGGATGGAACAAACCTATCACTAGAAAGCAAAATGCCCCAATAATTAAGCCTGAAAAATAAATGGACATTTTATATTAATCTTCTTTCGGGAAAACAATAGGGAGTTGTCTCGATATACTTTGTTGAAGAGAAATAAGTGTTTCCGTACTTGTCACTCCGGGGATTTGCTGAATTTTATTATTCAACAAGTCCATTAAATGCTCATTATCATAAGCGTAAAGCTTAATCATCATCGTGTAATTACCCGTTGTAAAATGACATTCTACAATTTCCGGGATTTTGCGTAAACAGTCTACAACATCATTGTACATAGAACCTCGTTCTAATATTACACCAACAAAAGTGCACGTAAAATAGCCTATTGACTTAGGATTAACATGATAGCCCGAGCCAAGGATTGTGCCTTTCTCTGTAAGTTTAGCAATACGCTGATGAACAACAGCTCTCGACACGCCACACTGATTAGCAACATCACTTAACGGTATTCGGGCGTCATTCGAAATAATTTGCAAAATGCGTAAGTCTAAATAATCAATTTTTCCTGACATGATTAATTTTTTATGGTTGGAACAAAAATACAACATTTAATATTCACGAAAAAACATTTTCTACACTTTTATCTCAAAACACATACTAAACATTCTCCAACTCATCAAAAATTAACTTTTAGAGTGTTCATGCATAGCATTTTGAAGAAAATGGCGTGAACTCTATATGAGAATTCACGCCAATATTTATTCAATTGAATTTAAAGTGCTATTTCACTGCTACTTTTTTCTTTCCTACTATATAAAGGCCCTTATTCAAGCCCTTTCCTGCTTCGGTTGCCTTCACATTGCGTTTCAACAATTTACCGTCAATTGTGTAGACATTAACCTTGTCCGTAGATTTGTTTACTACAACAGACTTTACTCCGTTCAGTAAATCAGCTACTTCTATAGTCAAATCAGTACTTCCTTCCTGCGTTGTTACCAAATTAGGATTAATATAACCTTCACGGCCGGCAATGCTTAAATTATTGGTTTTCGTTGCTGCCAATTTGGAATCTTTGAAAATACCTAATCCCGGTTTGCTGATCGTCACACCCTGAAGGGTCCCAACCAAACCATTTGCTACAATTGTAGAAG
>JAQVXN010000154.1 GCA_028709135.1 Bacteroidaceae bacterium
CGCATAAACATCGTCATCATCATGGTTGTCAGACTAATTTTAGCAACCGCCA
The DNA here is from genome assembly GCA_028709135.1 of Bacteroidaceae bacterium. Lineage (GTDB taxonomy): Bacteria > Bacteroidota > Bacteroidia > Bacteroidales > Bacteroidaceae > UBA6382. The sequence goes on from JAQVXN010000154.1 coordinate 53, forward strand.
CAGATTGAGTTCAACAAACGAAATGCATGATGGTAAAGTTGATTATAATTTGGTAATGAACGGCATCGATGATGTCTTTTTGGAACCAGTATTTCGCGGTGGAGAAATAAATACCATTATGGGAGGAGCAAAATTAGATTTGCGCAGGACGTCATTGCCTGAGGGTGAAACTGTTTTAAAAATTAGTGCAATATGTGGAGGTGTAACGTTGTTGCTTCCCTTGGATTGGAAAGTGGAAATACATAATGACTCAATAATCGGCGGGTTTGTTGATCATCGATATTATCAAGAGGTCAATTCTGATAGGAAATTGATAATAGAAGCAAGTACCATTTTAGGTGGAGGAAGCATAGAATGATCAATAATCCCATACTCCATAATTCGTTCGTACGGTTGCATCACATGCTGCTCTGTATCCTTCTGGGGGCATGTTATGCTATCAGTTTCGGACTGACGATGCACATTTCTGCTTTGGGGATTACTGGCGATGCTCTTGTGAGTATGGTGCTGTTATTTGCTGAAGCAATAATGCTGTGGAACATTTTCATGTATAGCAGGCTTGAAATACTAAATGTTTATCAGTCGGTAGCAATTCATTTTGTTTATGTTATTGCAGCTGCAGCTATCATGGTGGGTGGAGAATTATTGATTATGAGTATTATATCGCCAAACGATGCGAAATCATTAGTCTCATCAATTCCAGCAAGAGTATTTTCTTTTATAGTGATTTACATTTCATTCCGTAGATATTATACCTATAATCAATCAGAAGAAGATGATCTTTCTACTGATATTGAAAACGTCGAAACTGCCGACAAGCCAATAACACAAACGGAAGTGATAGAAAGAATAACGATAAAGGTTGGGACCAAAATCAAAGTTATTCCGGTAACGGACATTATCTACCTCAAAGCAGAAGACGACTATGTCTCCGTTGTGACGACCGAGGGGCATTGGCTGAAAAGTGAGCGTTTGAAAGATTTTGAAACATCGTTGCCTTGCAATCAATTTGCAAGAGTGCATCGTTCATACATCGTAAATGTTAGCAAGATAACAAAAATAGAACGTTACGGACAAAAACAGATGCTGTCATTAACTAACAATGAGCAAATCAGAATTAGTATGACTGGTTATAAGGTTTTAAAGGAGATACTGAATTTATAAAAGTTGACACAAAAGTTAGGAATGCTCCATTAAATATGGGATGTCAAAAATAATTACAAAATTGTTGGATATATCTAACTTTTCTACTATCTTTACGAAATAAAACATGACATGAAGGAGCGAAAAGACAAATGTGAAAAATAGAAGAAGTGAAACGGTTCTTCTTTACACCTCATTTTTATCTGCTCGCGCCAGCAGAGGTCTCTAATGTAAAATGCAGTGACTTTTACGTGTGGGATGTAAGCGTTTTATTGCGGAAAATAGACAACTTGCAGAACATGAATGGTGCCATGATTAAAAGTTAAAAAGAAAAAGTTATGAAAGAAGTTGATCCCAAGGATACTGATAGGGCTATGAGTTATGAACTGTTTATCAATGCGCCAATGCCGATGGTTACAATTTTTCGTACGATGGACGTGACGAATGTTGTAAATGCCAGTAAAAAAGGGTATAAGGTTAATATGTTGATATGTTATTGCGCGGGATCTGCTGCAAGTGGCATTCATGAATTTCAATTACTTCCTGTTGGCATGAAATTAATGGCGTATGATGAGATCGGTGTCAGTGTGGTTGTTGCCAATAAAAATGGTTCAATTAATATATGCGATTTGCCATTTTCATCGAATTTGGAGGAATTCAATCAAAATTATCTTTCTCTGACAAAAGAAGTGGAAAGGACTTGCAAAAATCACGAAATCAACGATAGGATGATTGTCGGCACTTCTGCCTTACCACAGTATGATTTTGACGGTGTGATAAATATGTATAGTGGCACCTTTAATAACCCGTTTTTAATATGGGGAAAATATGAGCACAAAGAATCAAGGTATATGATCAAACTGTCTTTTCAGTTTCATCATGTGCAGATGGATGGAAAGCAAGCTTGCCAGTTCCTTGATGAATTGCAACTGACGATGAATGAATTATAAATGTAGTCGAGTGGAAATGCCTCAAATAGAAACAGAACGATTAATACTCCGAACTATTGTTGAAGACGATGCTGCTGATATCTTTGAATATGCGCAAGAGCCGCATGTGGGCTATCATGCAGGATGGAAGCCCCATGAAAGTATTGAAGAGACGCGTGAGATAATGAAACAAATTTTTTTGAATCAGCCTGGCATTTTTGGTATGGTACTGAAAGAGAATTGTCGAATGATAGGTACAATTGGTTTGATAAAGGACCCTAAACGAGCTAATCCGCATGCACTGATGTTAGGATATGCCATGTCGGAGCATTATTGGGGGAGGGGACTGATGACTGAGGCTTCAAAAGCAGTTATTGATTTTGGCTTTAAAAATCCTACGGTTGATGTCATTACTTGTTGCTGTTATTCTTTTAATAATCGTTCTCGCCGAGTGATAGAAAAATGTGGATTCAAGTATGAAGGTTGTATTCGTCGATGTGAAGAAAGATTTGATGGCGAAGTTATGGATATTGAGAGCTTTTCATTATTGAGGGAAGAAAAATGAAAGAAAAAGTTTTATTTGTGGTTCTTGATGATTATGCCGATTGGGAAGGAGCTTATTTAGCTACGGCAGTAAATAAAGGCGTAATGCCCGGCTGCGAGACTTGCTACGAAACCAAAATCGTAGGACCTAGCTTGGAGCCCGTGAAATCTCTGGGTGGTTTTCGTGTTGTGCCTGATTACACCTTCGATACAGTTCCGGAGGATTATGCTGCACTGGTGTTAATCGGTGGTGATAGTTGGAGAACAGAACAAGCAGAGCGAGTGACATCTATTGTAAAAGATGCTGTCAAACGCGGCAAAACTCTTGGAGGAATTTGTGGGGCAGCTTCGTTCTTAGCAGCACATGGCTTTTTAAACAAGGTGAAACACACTGGTAATGGTTTAGATAACTTGAAGGAGTGGGGCGAACAAAATTATACCAATGAAGCAGGTTATATCAATGCGCAAGTCGTAAGTGACGGACACATTGTTACTGCCAATGGTACAGCATGTCTGGAATTTACCCGAGAATTATTGCTCTTACTGAAAGTAGATGAGGCAGAGATAATTGAAAAGTGGTATGATTTTCAGAAAAATGGATTCGTAAGATGATTTAAAAAAGTACCTTGATTGTTGTTTCTGACATAGAGAAATCCAAAATGTGGTATCACGACATTCTCGGACTGAATGTGGTTTCAGATTTTGGAACAAATGTATTACTAACTGGAGGTGTGTCGCTTCAGGAGAAAAACTGTTGGAAACAATTTATCGGAGGAAAAGAGGTCGTATTTGGTAATAATGCGTATGAACTGTATTTTGAAGAAAATGACATAGATAACTTTTTTGAAAGACTTGACAGCTATTCTGTGGAATATGTACATTCGGTTGTTGAACATCGTTGGGGACAGCGTGTGGTCAGATTTTATGATCTCGACAAACATATCATAGAAGTTGGAGAAAATATGGCAGCAGTGGTGCATCGCTTTTTTGATAGGAGAATGACTGAGGAGAAGATTGCATCTCGAATGGACGTTCCTCTTGAATATGTAAAAAAAATGTTGGAACAATCATAGTAATGAGTTGTTGGTAGAGAAAGTGCATGAACGTAAAATTTGAACTAACTTAAATAATTTGTTTCAGCGTAGTCTAAATTAGCAAGATTGGAAAAGTCTAAGAATTTGAAGGAAACTATTTTTGCAGCCGTAATACAATAGAAGAATAATGCAGCAGAGATTGGCGACAAAGGATGATTACGCGATGCGAGTGAATATCGTTGTTGAGTATATAAGCAATCATTTAGGTGATGAAATGGACTTGGAGGTACTAGCGCGGATATCCAGTTTTTCTCCTTATCATTTTCATCGTATCATGAAAGCTTTTTTAGGGGAACCTCTCGGTGCTTTTATCACCAGAATGCGTGTCGAGACTGCAGCTCGATTACTGCGTTACAGTGATATGTCGGTGCAAGATATTGCATACAAAGTGGGATATGATGTGCCTTCGTCTTTGTCGAAAGTCTTTAAGCAATTCTATGGTATTACACCAACAGAATTTAAAATCAACAAAAATTACACCATTATGAAACCATTAAAAATTAACACAAGTCTTGAATTAAAGCAAAGAATAGTAGATGTGCAACCTATGCAGGCCATATATGTTCGCCTGACGGGTGATTATGAAAAAAATGATTACTGTTTGGCCTGGCATAAATTATGGCAGTATGTCCGTGGCGCCGGTAAGTTTACGGAAGAAATGGATAAAATATGCGAGTCTCATTTTAAATCTGGTATCGTGGAGCAAATGTTGAAAGAAGGGAAAATAGCGCATGTGGGTATCTATTATGATGATCCGAAAATCACTGAAAGCGAAAAGCTGAGAGCAGATATCTGTCTTGTACTTCCATTCAAAATGGAACCAAGAGGAGAAATAGGCGTGAAAGAAATAGCGGGAGGAAAGTATGTGGCTTTTCTTTATAAGGGATCCTATGAGCAACTGAACGAGGTATATGACACGATTTATGGGAAATATATACCGGAGGGAGGTTTCCAAGTTGATTGCCGCCCCGGTTTTGAAATGTACATGAATGATCCAGAATATACTAGACCTGCCGATTTACAGACTGAAATTTACGTTCCAATAGTTTGAAAAACAGAATAGTGAGTATTTATGAAAACAAAAATTGAAGTTGATAAAGATTTGATTGCTTATTGCGGTTTGTATTGTGGCGCTTGTCGTAAGTATTTGAATGGTAAATGTCCAGGTTGTCGCAAGAATGAAAAAGCACAATGGTGTAAAGTAAGAATTTGCTGCATGGAGAACAACTTCCGTTCGTGCGCAAACTGTAAATTGAATCCACATGACTGCAAGAAGTTTAATAATTTTTTCAGTAAACTCTTTGCTTTCATTTTTAAGTCCGATCGAGAAGGCTGCATTTGTCGCATTAGGGATGTCGGAGAGGATGCTTATGCCGAGGAGATGAGCGAGAAGCAAATGATGACAATCAAAAAATAAGGATGCGCATTTAAACGCGTACATTTTGGTACAGTCAGTAAAGTTGGGGATTTAACAAATTATTTCGATTCAGTGCTCAGGACGTAAAATAAACTCGTTGCTTTCAAAGAATTGATTTGATCGTGTTTCCCCAATTTTTACTTGCTGAATCAAAGTTGGTGACGCAGTGCGTCACAAAAGAAACGCAGTGCGTCATGAAAAAAACGCGTCGCGTCACAAAAGAAACGCACCGCGTCACATAGAATAAGAAGTAACTTTT
>JAQVXN010000155.1 GCA_028709135.1 Bacteroidaceae bacterium
GGCTCCGTAAGTATTCTACGCAGTGCAACTTTATCCAAAGGATTCAAATATGTAAGCACCGGTAAACGTCCGATAATTTCGGGAATCAAACCAAACGACTTCAAGTCCTGAGGAGCCAGATAACGAATCAGATTTTCCTTATCTATCTGCAAGGTATTCTGAACAGAATTATAACCTACGACATGTGTATTCATACGTTGGGCAATTTTACGCTCAATGCCATCAAAAGCACCACCGCAAATAAACAGAATGTTACGCGTATCTACATGAATATATTCCTGGTCAGGATGTTTGCGACCACCTTGAGGTGGCACATTAACAATAGAACCTTCCAAAAGTTTTAAAAGACTTTGCTGAACACCTTCGCCACTTACATCACGTGTAATGCTGGGGTTATCCTGTTTACGGGCAATTTTATCGATTTCGTCAATAAAAACAATGCCACACTGCGCCTTTTCCACATTATAGTCTGCCACTTGAAGTAAGCGGCTCAAAATACTTTCTACATCTTCACCTACATAACCGGCCTCTGTGAAAACCGTAGCATCCACAATGGTAAATGGGACCTTAATCAATTTGGCAATAGTACGAGCCAAAAGAGTTTTTCCCGTTCCCGTATTACCAACCATAATGATGTTACTCTTTTCTATCTCAACACCATCCTGCTCTTCCGTGTTCTGCTCCAAACGTTTGTAATGATTATACACAGCCACAGACAGCGTCACCTTGGCATCGTCCTGCCCAATAACGTACTGGTCCAAATAGTCTTTGATTTCCATTGGTTTTGGCAACGACTTGAAATCTGGAAGCTCGGCATCCTTTTTTTGTTTTTTATCGAAAGTTTCCTTAATGATTTCATAAGCTGATTCGGCACAATCATTACAAATGAATCCGTCAACTCCCGTCAGCAACAATCTGACGTCATCTTCACTGCGACCACAAAAACTACAATGATGTTTACTACTTTTCGCCATGGGGTTTTCGTTTCAATACTTTATCAATCATACCGTAATCAAGAGCTTCCTGTGAACTCATCCAATAATCACGATCACTATCTGCCCATACTTTATCGTATTCATTATGAGAATGCTCTGCAATAATGGTATAAAGCTCTTTCTTATACTTTTGTATTTCACGCGCCGTAATTTCGATGTCGCTGGCCTGACCTTGCGCCCCTCCCATCGGTTGGTGAATCATCACACGACTGTGCGTAAGTGCGCTGCGCTTACCTTCCTGACCTGCTACAAGCAAAACAGCAGCCATAGATGCAGCCATTCCTGTACAAATAGTTGCAACATCACTATTAATGAATTGCATGGTATCATAGATACCTAAACCTGCTGTAACGCTGCCACCGGGAGAATTGATATAAATAGAAATATCTTTGTCCGGATCGGTGGAATCAAGATAAAGTAATTGCGCTTGCAGTGTATTTGCAGTATAGTCATCAATCTGTGTTCCCAAAAAGATAATGCGATCCATCATCAAACGGCTGAAAACGTCCATTTGAGTCACGTTCAGTTGGCGCTCCTCCAAAATATACGGGTTAAGATACTGGTTTTGTGATTTGATGACATCGTCCAGAACCATGCTATTGAGCCCTAAATGCGCAGTTGCAAATTTTTTAAATTCATCCATCGTTATTTCCTTTCTTTAATGAAAACACCTGAATCTTGCACTTTTCCCTTGTTCTTGAGAGGGATTTACAAGATTCAGGATGCTTTTACAATTATGTTGAAAATCCTTCTCGCAAATTATGCTTCCGCCGGTTCAAACATTTTGTTGAAATCGGCAATAGAAATTTTCTTGTGATTCAACTTAACAATTTTCTTCAAAGAATCTGCCAAGGCTGCATCGATAGAACGGTTCACAATGTTTTCACGTTGTTTCTCGTCTTTTATCATCTCTTCTGCATAATGATTCAGCGTGTCATCAGGAATATTGTTAATTCCATATTGTGAGAATTGTATTTTCACCATCTCACAAGCAGTCTTTTTCAAAGCCTCTTCGTCAATTTTAATCTTCAGGTTTTCTGCCATCTGAGAACGAACAAGACTCCATTTGAGTTCCTCGATATAATCTTTCAGGATCTTATCAATGTTCTTTTTGTCCTCTTCCTTCTTCAGATTGTTTATCAAGTAGCGTTTCAGAATAGATTCCGGGAATTGCAGTTCACCAACTTTATCCATGGCAAACGTGCGGATATCCATGATAAATTTATAATCACTATCTCGTACATACGCTGTTTCCAAATCCGATTTGATTTGAGTGCGTAATTCTGTTTCGCTCTTAATTTTATCCTTAGCAAAGAACATATCAAAAAGTTCTTGATTAACTTCTGCCGGTTGGAAGCGTGTAACTTCTTCTACGTGAAATTTAAAATCACCGGAATGCTGAGCTACTTCTTCTTTGTTGATTTTCAGTACCGAAGCAATCTCCGTATCTTTGCCTTCATAAGCCTGACTCAAATTGAAGATCACGTCAGATTCTTTCTTGGCGTCTTTAAAAAGAGCTTTGGAAGCATCTGCACTAAAATATTTAGGCATCAATGAAACCTTCTCAACTTTCAGTCCGCCATCTTTTTCAGTACCATCTTCAGCAAGTTCCGTCAAAGAACCGCGCAACATGTCGTCCTCTTGTTCATAAGCCTCCACATTAAGGGATTTTCCGGCCTGGCGGCAATAATTACTGATTTGATCGTCGATGGTCTTTTCGTCCACCTCGATATCGTAATAAGGAAGAGCATCGTTTTCGGTCATTTCTATATTGACTTTGGGAGCTACGCCCAAATCAAAAGTGATTTCAAAATTTTCTCCATTTACGATGTCTAATTGTGACTGATCCTCACTCATTAAAGGATCGGCTACAAGCTGAAGTTTCTGTTCCTTAATATAATTGTTTACAGCTTGAGAGAGGGCATTGTTTACTTCTTCTGCCTTCACTTCGTTACCATACATTTTCTTTACCAGTCCAATAGGAACCATGCCGGGACGAAAACCGGGCATATTGGCTCTTTGCTTCAGCTTTTTGAGAGATTTCTCTACATTGGCTTCATAATCGGACTTCTCTAATTTGACGGTCAATTTACTCGAAACGTCGTCTGTCTTTTCTAATGAAACGTTCATTGAATATGGTGTATAAATTTATTTTATATTTTACTTGCGAGGGCAAAATTACGATTTTCTTTCCAATTAATCAACTTTGCACCGGGATAAAATCCGCATCACATTGTATATTAATCTCCTCACCATCATATCCGAACTTGATATGTGGTGGCAAATAGTTTTCTGAATCAGCGTGAAGACCGGCAGAATGTGCTAAATGAATTAGTCTGGCTTCCGGCACATCTAAATCGTTTATTAATTCTACAGCATCTTCTATCGTCTGATGTGTAGGGTGCGGCTTGTGACGCAAACCATTCACCACAAGACATTTCAAATCCTCTAAATATGGTCGTGATTCCGATGGTAATTTTTTCATGTCCGTAATGTAAGCAAACTGACCTATACGGAAGCCCAATATAGGCATTTGTCCATGCATCACGCGAAATGGGAATATTTTCACATTTCCTATTTCCAAGACTTTAAATGGTTCTATTTCATGCAGAACTAACGAGGGAGCGCTCGGATATTTGTGTTCTCCGAAACAGTACGGGATGCGCTGCTCAATATGCTTGATGCAGGGACCTTCTCCATATATATTTACAGCACCAAAAACGCAGAAAGGCCGCAAATCATCTAATCCGCCTACATGATCATAATGCTCATGCGTAAGCAGTACAGCGTCAAAGGGCAAAAAGGTTTCCTGTAACATTTGTTCTCTGAAATCAGGCCCGCAATCTATCAAAATACGCTTGCCGTCAACTTCAATGAGTGCAGAACTGCGATACCTGCGATCTCTACAATCTGTGGAAGAACAAACGTTGCATGAGCAACCAATCAAGGGAACACCCGAACTGGTTCCTGTTCCCAATAATTTTATTTTTATATCCAATTTACTTCTGGTTTAATGCTAATCCCAAACTTTTCGTACACGTCCTGACTGACTTTATGGCTCAATGTCACAATCTCATTACCCGTTGCACCTCCCAAATTTACAATCACAAGAGCTTGCTTCTCATAAATACCGGCACGGCCTAAATGACGGCCTTTCCACCCGCATTTCTCTATTAACCATCCGGCAGGAATCTTAATGCCCGTAGCTACTTCATAATAAGGTATGTCGGGATACTTTTTCTGTAATTCCAAGAAGGTTTCCTTTTCTACAATCGGATTCATAAAAAACGAACCCGCATTTCCCAAAACATTTGGATCTGGTAATTTTTCTTTGCGAATGTCTATAATCTTTTGGCGTATCACACTTGCAGAAACAGCGTCAGCCCCCATTTCTTCTACTATGTTTCGCACAGCAGCATAATTCGTATTTGGTCTGAATGTTTTATCCAGAGAGAACCAAACATGGGTAACGGCATACTTTCCCCTCCACGGTCCTTTGAAATTACTATATCTGTAAGCATATCCACAATCTACATTGTGTTTAATTTCAAGTTCTCCGGTAAAAAGATTCACAACTTCAACACTTTCTATAAATTTCTTTACTTCAGCGCCGTATGCTCCAATATTCTGAACGGCAGAAGCCCCAACTTCTCCAGGAATCTGAGAAAGATTCTCTAAACCATAATAACCATGATCCACACAGAATGCCACGAAATCATCCCAAGGCATGCCTGCCCCCACTTTCAGAATGGCACTATTTTCGTCTTCACGTTCAAGAATTGTTCCGGTCATATTGCAATGAAAGACTATGCCGTCAAAATCCTGCGTAAACAATAAATTACTGCCTTGGCCAATATGCAGCATTTTGGAATCAGACTGATCACTCCGGACAAAATTCTGTAACTCTTCTACAGACCCATATTCTACGAACAAACGGGCTTTGGCCTCAATACCAAAAGTATTATGATTTAAAAGCGAACAACCATTCCATTTCTTCATAATAGACTAATTTTCGAATCTACATAAAAGCCATTGTCCATGGACTTTCTTAAAATAAAGCAAGCTTAAAAAGCCATTAGAATTTCCTTCTATTGCCACAATGCGACGATCACGAAATTTAAGCGATTGCCCGTAATCAATGTTTGTAAATTCATTTACAGGCAATTCCGGTCTAAAAGAGGGCCATTGCTCTGCGTCCAATACGCCATCCATCTTTTCAAACTCATCATCGGGTTCTACAACCCTAATTGAGAGGGGGGTCTTCACGTGATTCATCTGAAAAACCGTATCTGACGCGAATTTCTGATAAAACTCTATAAAATGATAATCTTTATAGTCTCTTAATGCAAAATCTTCTATTTGCACCAACATCCAGCGATCTGCCACCTTTTTAAAGTC
>JAQVXN010000156.1 GCA_028709135.1 Bacteroidaceae bacterium
AGAGCTTGTCATAAGCATCAATGACACAGAGGTTGGAAGACACAATTTGGTGTGCGATGCCGATGTAAGCAAATCCACCTTCATAAATAATCTGAGAAACTCTTTTATATATTGGTTCGGAAGCTCAAAAAAGTAGCCCGGTTTATGCCACGATGTCATAGGGACAATTTAAGAAACGCAAACTGAATACGGAAAAAAACACGATGTGAGAGCAGATTGAATCGCTTTTGCATCGTGTTTTTTCTAACCTTAGTCGTTTCAAGGCTTTGCCCACTCTTGCTTTCATAAAGGCATAGCTATTAAAACGACTAAGTCACAAGTATAAAAGAAAACTGAATATGTAAAATAAGCAGTAGCCAGCTATTTGTTGTTGCTTATTTTAGATTCTGTTTAAAACAATGGCATGGGTCGAAATTGACATTATTTAATGAATATGGATACAGACTGATATACATAAGTCATATGAAAACGAAACTGTTGGAGGTCTATGGAAGTCAACAAAAAACCAACAAATTTGTATTAGCATTTACAGGTAAACAACAATTATTAAACAGTCTGTAAAACCTCATTTTCTTAGGGCTTAGAGGTTGTTATTTTGCTTTAAAAAATAATAGTCAAAATATAGAAACAAAAAGCATTTAATTTTTCTTGCATTTCCGTCCGAAAAAGCATACACTATTTCAGACGAGGTGAATGATATGAGTAGAGAAAGTTATCTTAAAAAAATTGAAGAAAAAATTAACAACTCAGAGGTGGGTGAGATTTTTGTTGCATCCGATTTTAATGATATTGCATCATCTGATGTTGCAAATAAAAGCCTTTTTCGTTTATCAGAAAGTGGCGTTGTTCGTCGCATCATGCGCGGGGTATACGAATATCCGGAATACAGCGATTTTCTAAAAGAATATATTGCTCCATCTCCTGACAAGGTTGCCCATGCTCTTGCTCGCAACTTCGGGTGGACTATTGTCCCAAGTGGCGATACAGCACTGAATCTTCTTGGACTCTCTACACAGGTTCCAGCAGTTTGGTTGTATGTGAGCGATGGCACTTATAAAGAATATTCATTTGATAATGTAACTATAAAATTCAAACGTACTACAAACAAAGAAATTTCGAAGATCTCATATAAAACCGCACTTGTAATTCAAGCGTTAAAAGCACTTGGAAAAGAAAAAATAACTGATGCCACAATAGAAAAAATATCCACTTTTTTATCAAAAGCAGAGAAAGAAGCCATGCTTATCGAGGCGAAATATGCCACTTCTTGGATATATGATACGATTAAAACAATTTGCAAGTGAGGTAAAATATGAAAAAGATTGCAGTATTACCGGTTAAAGACCGTGAAGCACTGTTTCGGAATACTTCTAATAAGATAGGAATGACTGAAGCGATTATAGAAAAAGACTTCTGGGTCTGTTGGATGTTGGACTACCTGCTTCATAGATGCCAGTGGAAAAATAATCTTGCTTTTAAAGGTGGTACAAGCCTTTCAAAAGCATATGGCTTGATTGAGCGTTTTTCAGAAGATATCGATTTAATACTTGATTGGCGTGTGCTGGGGTATGAAAAAAATGAACCTTGGACAGAGCGTAGCAATACGAAACAGGACTTATTTAACAAAGAAGCTAATGCGAAAGCAGAGTTGTTCTTGAAAGATATATTCTTGCCAAGGGTGAAAGCGGATATTGTCCACGAATTGTCTGCTAATATACAGTGCTATATAGATTCAAGCGATGGACAAACAGTAAAGTTTGCATACCCTAACAGTCTTTCAGATGCTTCAATTTTGCAAGAGATACGATTAGAAATTGGTGCACTGGCAGCATGGACTCCGGCTCAAAAACAGGCAATCACTCCCTATGCAGCACAGAAGTATGGGCATCATTTTGAACAACCTTCAACAGAGATATTAACCGTACTACCGGAAAGAACTTTTTGGGAAAAGGTTACGATTTTGCATAGAGAAGCTTTCAGACCGGCTGACAGAGAATTTCCGTCAAGGTATTCTCGCCATTACTACGATTTGTACTGTATGGCACAGTCAAAAGTAAAAAGAAATGCATTATCTGATGTAGAGCTGCTACATCGAGTAGTTAAGTTTAAAGACAAGTTCTATCGTTGCCCGTGGGCAAGGTATGATCTTGCAGATTTTGGTACGATGCAACTAATGCCACCGGGATACAATATGAGCAAACTTCGTAACGATTATGACCATATGCAGAATATTCTATTCGGTAACAAACCTGATTTTGATGAGATTATGGCTGGAATAAAAGTACTCGAATCGGAAATAAATCGTACAAAGTAGGGCATTAAGCGTAAAAAATCAGAATGTATACTGGCGACGCATTGAAAGTTGAGATGTAGCTAACAGCTTTTTTACATGCTGGCAAAAATGTTAGGTACAGATATTAAGTATATTGGAGGAATAATAGCATGCTTAGCAAAGCAGAAAAAGATTATATTATAGAATTGTTGGATAAAGGTGAAAACATACCAGAAGACTTTAAAAATAAATTGTTTCCTGTCGAACACAAAGAATATGAATTAGCATATGCAGGGAAAATGCGAAAAGAAGACCTCTTTGCTAATGAAGATGGTTCATTTCCCGTGCCATTACAGGTAGAGAAAGTCTTCAATGGAACTGAACACCCATCCTTCGATGATGGATGGAGAAACATGATAATCTTTGGCGATAACTTACAGTTTCTAAAAACCATTTACAAAAACGATGATCCAATAATAAAGGATAAAGTGAAAGGGAAAGTGAAACTGATTTACATTGATCCTCCATTTGCTACTTCGGATGATTTTCAGAGCAAGGACGGTGCAAAAGCATACACAGATAAGAAAAAAGGCGCTGAATTTATTGAGTACTTACGCAAGAGGTTATTGTTAGCTAAAGAAGTGCTCGCTGATGATGGGAGTATTTATGTTCATCTTGATTCGAAAATGGGCACTATATAAAAGTGATGATGGATGAAATATTTCCCGGTTTTGAGTTTTCGGAAATCATTTGGGTATGTGGATTAATGGGGAGCGGCGACTTCTTCCCCAAATCGCATGAAACTATATATTGCTACAAATCAAAAGCAGCGTATTTTTCTCCGCAAAATCGATTAGGTCTATCAAAGAGAATTACAGGGGCTTTAGCTAAAGATGAAAACGGTTGGTATTATACTCGTGGCAGAGAAAGTAGTGGTGGAATGAATTGTTTGAAAACTTATATATGCAATGATTCTAATTTCACTAAAACTGAGGCAATAGAATATGCAAATAGTTCTCGGAAGCAACCCGTGTGGAGTGTTTGGATTGGGAAAAAAGAGATTGCTACAGAATATAATGATTTCCCTGTAGGGACTTATGCATATACACGGCAAGACAGCACAGGTTATCCCACACAAAAGCCTGAACTATTATTGAAAAGAATTATTCTCTCAAGCACACGAGAAAATGATATCGTCTTGGATTTCTTTGGCGGTTCCGGAACGACAGCTGCGACAGCTGAAAAGTTGGGGCGTCGTTGGATTACTTGTGATATTGGAAAATTATCCTTTTATACTGTGCAGAAAAGGATAATTCAAATTCAACAATCTAAAGATATTATTAAAAACAAGCCCAAATACGCAAAAAGAGCTCGTTCATTTATGACATGCTCCCTTGGATCTTACAATTTAAAAGCCGCACTGGATATGGAGTTTAATAAATACAAAGAATTTGTCTCTGGCTTATTTGATATCGATGTAAAGAAGTTTAAACTTGGCGGCTATACTTTTGATGGAAAAAAGGATGGAGATCCTGTAATTATATTTGATTATAATCAATTCTCAGATGCCAATATCGATGAACTATTTGTCGAAAATATCAGCAAGCATATTGGTAACAAGCTAAAAGGTAGTAGAATTTACATTGTTTCACCTTCAACGAGAGTGGATTTTATCACAGATTATGAAGAAATTGATGATATCCGATATTACTTTTTAAAAATACCATATCAAATTATCAAGGAATTGCATCAAAAGGATTTTAAGAAATTTAGACAACCGAGATCCAAAAATAATGTTAATGCTTTAGACGAGTCCATAGGTTTTTCCTTTAACAGAACCCCAGTCGTAAAAAGTGAGTTGATAGCGGCAGATGAAAAAGTCAAGATCAAAATTAATTCTTTTTCCTCTGAAGAACCTCGTTCAGCCAAAACAGTTTCTGAAAAAGAGCTTTCAGGGTTTGATTTGCTTTCTGCAGTATTTGTTGACAGCAATCACAATGGCAAAGAATTTATTATGACAGATTCGTTTTTCTGTGATGATATGAAACAGGAAGGCAACGAACTAATTATTGAACTTGATAAATCAAGTGTTGGAGAAAAACTCATGGTTGTTTATACAGATATATTCGGTAATGATTTCACAGAAAGCTTTACCATACAGGAGGAAAAGATATGAAAGAAGTAAAATCTTTTAAACAATCTGAACTTGTTCTTCAAGTTAGCACTATTTACGATACAACAAAACTTGATTTGTCTGCATGGATGCCGTTTTTGGATAGGTTATGTGGTGAACGTTTATATCAAAAAGAAGCTATAAAAAATGCAATCATATATTTAGCTTCAGGAAATTATGAAACCATCAAAGACTTAGCTTTTGAGAATTATAACATTAGTAGTAGTCTGAAAGAAAAATATGCTTCAAAAGAAGATTTTGTAAAAGCAATACAAATGGAGGATAAGCTATATGCGAATATTGATTTGGCAACCGGAACTGGAAAATCTTATGTAATTTATGCAATTGCACAAATTGCATTAGGAATCGGATTGGTTGATAAAGTATTGGTGTTATGTCCTTCGTTAACAATTGAAGCTGGATTGAAGGAGAAATTTGAAAGTCTTAGTGGCGACTCAGGTTTAAGATCACTAATTCCAAGTGAAGCAATTATAAAGAATCCTAGCATTGTCACAGCAAACGAAACGATCAAAAACGGGGATCTCTGTGTAGAAAATATCCATGCCGTCTATGAAACAACAGGATCATCAATTGAAGATAGTTTTGCTGGCAAAGGACAAAGAACATTAGTCCTTAATGATGAATCACATCACATATTTAATAAACCGACTGGTAATACATCAGAAGTTGCTGGAATAAAAAAGTGGAAGAGTTTTCTGCTTAATGAGAAATACTCTTTCAAGTATATCATCGGTTTTACGGGAACGGCTTACATAGAAGATGAATATTTCCCAGATGTAATTTATCGTTATTCCTTGCGACAATCTATCGAAGATAAAATTGTTAAAAATGTTGACTATGTCAAAGAAGATGAAAGCAGAAGTGATAGTGAGAAATTCCAAAAAATATATCAAAATCACAGAGATAATATAGAGAAATATCCT
>JAQVXN010000157.1 GCA_028709135.1 Bacteroidaceae bacterium
GGGTACGGTAGCCTTCGGTCTCCTGCACATAACAAAGCGGGTAGGTGTCGTTGTCGCCGTTGGTAAAGAGGATGCCGTTTTCGCCTACGCCACAGAGATAGTTCATGCCGCCCGCAAGTCCTTCCACCGTGGGACGAATGATTCGATCTTCAACTTTCTTCATCCATTCTTTTGTAGCAAATGGAACTGGTGAGACGCTTCCCATTCCTCCTGTATTAAGGCCACAATCATATTCGCCAATACGCTTGTAATCCTTGGCTTCAGGAAGAATCTGATAATGTTTTCCATCCGTAAGCACAAAAACGGAACATTCAATTCCACTCAAGAACTCCTCTATTACTACATTTGCCGAAGCATTTCCAAACATACCTTTCAACATTTCCTGAAACTCCTTGCGTGCCTCCTTAAGGGTAGATGCAATCAACACCCCTTTTCCTGCACAAAGTCCATCGGCCTTAAGTACATAAGGAGGCTGGAGGGTAGAAAGGAAGTCCAGGCCCTCTTTCACCGTTGTGCCATCAAATGTTTTATACAGCGCAGTAGGAATATTGTGCCGCATCATAAAAGCTTTAGCAAAATCCTTACTACCTTCTAAACGAGCACCACTCTTACTCGGACCAATAATGCTAATATGCTGAAGTTTGGGGTTTGAAGTGAAATAATCCACAATTCCGTCAACAAGAGGAACTTCTGGACCAACCACAACCATATCAATCGCATTATCAATCACAAAACTTTCTACTGCAGGAAAGTCTTCTGCATCAATAGCCACATTTTCACCCAAATCACCTGTTCCCGCATTGCCAGGAGCAATAAATAATTTTTCAAGTTTTGGACTTTGTGCCATTTTCCATGCCAAGGCATGCTCACGACCCCCATTTCCTAACAACAGTATCTTCATCTTATTTGTTTTATTTCAGAAAATCTTCAAAATACCTCGTAATATGTTCGTGTAAATGTATGCGATCGGCACCCTGCATGTTGTGTTCATCTCCAGGATAAGTCAACAAGTCAGGATGCGTTCCGGCCGTTTCGCAAGCACGAATAAATGACAGCGTATGCTGTGGCACACAAACAGGATCATTATAACCAAAAATAACCAAAAGACGTCCTTTCAAATTCCCAGCACGCAACTTTAAATTATTTTCTTGATAACCTTCAGGATTCGTTTGCGGCGTATCCATATAACGTTCTCCGTACATCACCTCATAATAGCTCCAATCAATAACAGGACCACCTGCGACGCCACATTTGAAAACATCCGGATACGTCAGCATCAAATTCACCGTCATAAAACCGCCAAAACTCCATCCGTGCACGCCAAGACGAGAAGCATCAACATAGGACAGAGATTTCAGAAAATCTACGCCCTTCATCTGATCTTTCATTTCTTCCGTCCCTAAATGCCGGAAAGTAACATTTTCAAAATTTAAACCACGTTCATTGCTACCTCGATTGTCGAGAACAAAAACCACATAGCCTTTTTGAGCCATATAGATTTCCCAACCACGATACATATAACCAAACGATGCCTCCACCAAACGAGTATGGGGACCTCCATAAACATAAACAATGGCAGGATACTTTTTATGAGGATCAAAATTGGTGGGTTTTACAAGGCGGTAGTACAAATCTGTTTGCCCATCAGCCGCTTTCAATGTACCGGAAGAAATCTCAGGAATATTATAATTCTTCCATGGATTCTGCGTCGTTAACAAGTTTTTACTTCTTGAAGTATTTGTTTGAATGAGATCTATTTTGCGAGGAACTTCCGGAGAAGTCCATTTATCAAGCAACATGGATCCGTCTGAAGTAAGATTTCCCTCATGGACCCCTTTACCTGCATCTAAATACAAAATTTTATCTTTTTCTACTGCAACACTGAAAAGGTTGTGCTGAATAGGAGACAAACCGGTACAACTTATAATAGCACTTTTTGTGTTCTTGTTGAGTCCCAACAATTCTACCACTACCCCACAACGATTATCTGTTATTTTCCGAACTGTTTTCCCTGCTTTGAGACTATATAAATATAAGTGCGCAAATCCATCCTTTTCACTCCAATAAATGAACTTGTCTGTATCCCATGGAAGAAAAGTTAATCCATGTTCCGGCTGAACATATTTCGGATGTGTTTCCTCATACAATTCTTTTTCCTTTTGCCCCGTTTGCGCATCAAATTGCCAAAGTCGCAAATCATTTTGATCCCGATTGAGATTATACAAAAAGATCTTCCTGCTATCCGGGCTCCATGTAATGCCAGTATAATATTGATCAGTATTGTCACCCGTTTGCAACCAAACCGTTTTATTTGTTTCTGGGTTAAAAACGCCCATACTTACCCGATGACTTTTCTCTCCAGCCATCGGATACTTGATAGGAACTTCGGTTGCAATGCGTGTAGAAATATCCACTAAAGGATAATCGCTCACCATGCTTTGATCCATTTTGTAGAAACAAAGCCGACGTCCGTCGGGACTCCAGAATGTTCCTTTGTTGATACCGAATTCATCTCGATGCACACTTTGCCCATAAACCATTTCACGAGAACCATCTTCACTAACAGCGTGTTCTTTACCATCCGCTGTCAATACATACAAATTATTCTCACGATTATATGCCAGAGAACGTGATACCGAATTCCAATCTTCCCAGCTCAATCCTTCAGGGAGAAGACTTTTCCATTCTAGTTTTTTTATCTTCCAATTAAATAAAACTTTAGCGTTTTTACAAGAAAGATACGCCAACGGTTGTTCAGCTTCAGGGAACTTGGTATTTTTCAAACTTTTCAGTTCTTCTATTCCCTCTGCTTTCAAAACAGCGTTCACCTCAGACAAATTAAAAAGATCTTTCCATTCCCCGTTTTTAAGGTGCAACGCACACTCCTTTTCTTCTGTTTTAACCAACTGATTACCCCACCAAGCAGTATGAAGGTTCTCTGCTTGCATACTTTCATAGGTCTTACCGCCAGAAAGGAGATCATCTAGCGTAAACTGCTTCAACTGAGCCATCGCGGTAACGCAGAAAAGAGGTAAAACAAAAATTACTAGCTGTTTAATCCTGATCATTATTATTAAAACCGTTTCCTGAGCGATTTCCTCTGGGTTTAAATCCTGGCTGGCTTTTGCCTTTATCAAAAGGACGTTTCCCTTGATAGCCTCCACCTCGATTATCCTTATTATTAAAGGTGTCACGAGAACGGCTAGAATTATTATGTTCTGGACGAGCATATCCGTGATCATTACGATTTCCAGAATGAAACGAATCGCGTGAAGCCTCAGAATCACGATGTACGGGGACTACAGGAACACTTCTATCATTACGATTAACCCTATTATTAAAACTCTTATCACGCGATTTGACATCTTCGCGTCCTCCAGAAAAGTCACTATGCTCTCTGCGGCGGTCTGGACGACCATCTTTTTCACCACGATCGTAATCTTCTCTGCGACCATGACGTACTTCTCTCTGTTGACTCTGAATAAACTCACGATGGCGTTTCAAAATGTAATCGGGTATTTCTGCTTCCAAATTGTCGTCCCCTTGGTCTACCGGTTCATCAAATTCACGTTGTGGTTTACGCAAGCGTTTGGATGCATTTCGATTTCTTTCCTCATCAGTCTTCAATACATTGCCCTGTTGGCGATAATCATTCAGCTTACCATCAAAAATCTGATATTTCCGGAATTCACAATCAAGAGAACCATTAAATAAAGGTATTCTCAAACTTGGTTTGAGCCCAATTTGTTCAAATGTCTCTTCACGATAACCTATTACCCATGCGTCGTTGCCTACAAATTGATGTTTTAGCCTGTCTCCCAACGTACGATAAAGCCCCAACAAATTTGGAGAAGAGATTCTTTCACCATAAGGTGGATTAGTAATCATGAGACTTTTTTCTTCCGGCTGTTTGAATTGTTGCAAAGGTTGTGCCGTCACCGTCACATCAGCGGCCACACCTGCCGATTTTACATTGGTTAAAGCAATCTGGACCGCATTTTTATCGATGTCATAAGCATAAATATGGTGTTCAAAGCTTTTCTCCTGAGAATCATCATTATAAATCTCATCCAACAATTCACGATCAAAATCTTTCCAGTTTTCAAAGGCATATTTCTTATGAAAAACTCCAGGTGCAATATTACGTGCAATGAGAGCTGCTTCAATAGCAATAGTACCTGAACCACACATAGGATCAATCAAATCACACTCGCCATGCCACCCAGTCAATTGGATCATGCCAGCAGCCAGTGCTTCATTGATCGGACTCTCCACCGTTGCCTCTCTGTAACCACGCTTATGAAGACTTTCGCCTGACGAATCTAACGATAAAGTGCAGTCTGTTTCCGCAATATGCATGTTAAATTTGATACAGGGGTTTGTAATGCTAATATTTGGACGTTTGCCGGTTTTTTCACGGAAAAAGTCCACAATAGCATCTTTAACTTTATAGGCAACAAATTTGGAATGGCGAAACTCCTCCGAATAAACCACAGAGTCCACGGCAAACGAAGTCTCCAAATCCAAATAATCATTCCAATTAATGGCTTTCACAGCGTCATAAACTTCGTCCGCATCGTTTGCCTTAAAAGTAGCTATTGGCTTTAACACGCGCACAGCTGTACGCAATGAAAAGTTTGCACGATACATTAGTTCCTTATTCCCCATGAATGAAACCATTCTACGCCCCGGAGTCACTTCTTTAGCCCCCAGTGCTGTCAGCTCTTTGGCCAAAACATCTTCCAACCCTTGAAAGGTTTTGGCGATGAGTTTAAATTCTTCCATTTATCTTGTTCTTATTTTCTTCTGTATTGTATAATACGTGCCTCTGCCGGCACATCTTCCGTTACCCAAATATTACCTCCAATTGTAGCACCTTTTCCTATTGTAATGCGCCCTAAAATTGTTGCATTTGCATAGATTATTACGTCATCCTCTATCACAGGATGGCGGGGAATACCTTTAATCGGATTTCCTTTTTCATCCAACGGAAAACTTTTAGCTCCCAGCGTAACACCTTGATACAATTTCACTCTGTTTCCAATAATACACGTAGCACCTATTACAACACCCGTGCCATGATCTATCGTGAAATAGTTCCCGATTTCAGCTCCAGGATGAATGTCTATTCCTGTCTCACTATGCGCCATTTCCGTCATAATTCTAGGTATCAGCGGAACTTGAAGTTTGTATAATTCATGAGCTACTCGGTAGTTTATGAGGGCCTTGATCACAGGATAACAACTAATTACTTCACTCTTATCAGTTGCAGCAGGATCTCCGTCATAAGCTGCCGTCACATCCGTTTCCAACACACTTCTCAATTCCGGCAAGATGGACACGATATGGCCCGAAATATCTTCGGCGCGAGATCGGAAG
>JAQVXN010000158.1 GCA_028709135.1 Bacteroidaceae bacterium
CGAACAATGCGCTTAATGGTTTCTATTATCCTATTAACAATGTACTTGTTTATGATGCTGATGTTCCAGGAAAAGTGCTTAATGAACGTTTGCGCTTCCCTATTAATGGGTTACAACCGGAGTTTTACAATAACTATGTACGCTCGAATACATCTGGAGCGTGGTTCTTTATACCTTCGGGATATACCTCTGCGATGTCTTGGACAAACGAGACGCAAGTGCTTTATCGTACTTGTGGGGATGGATGGAAAGGTGTGCAAGGCGATCAACTAGCTATCTTCGGACAATATGATGTGACATTTCGTTTACCACCCGTACCGACAGCAGGAACCTATGAAGTACGTTATTACTCATCCAATTTAGCTTCGAGGGGAATGAGTCAAGCTTATTTTGGAACAAATCCACACAATCTATCTGCATATGGCCTTCCTTTTGATCAACGCCTTGACGGAACTCATGTCTCAATTGGCTGGATCGCTGATGGACTGGATGAAGAAGCAAATATTGAAAATGATAAGGTGATTCGTAATCATGGATGGATGAAGGGACCAAAAATGTTCTGCGTAAATTCAATGAACACAGCTCATTCGGTGCCGTTGCGCTCTGTGTCAAGTACAATGCGCCGTATTGTTTATAAAGGATACATGGAGCCAGACAAAATTTATTATTTACGGCTGAAATCGGTCCTTGAGAATCCGATCGCTTATTTATATGCTAATTTCATCGAACTTGTTCCCAAAAACGTTTATGATAACTCTGAAAATCCCGAAGACATTTGGTGAAATTTAAAAACTATAGTTATACAAAATGAAACATTTAAAGTTTATCGTTTTAATTGCATGTCTGTTTGCTCTCCATATGCAAGCTGCTGAAAGCTTTTTGAATAAGTATCCACAACTTACGAACATTCAAACCATGTATATTGAAACGTTTGATGGGGGCGATATTACAAGTAAAGATGTATACAAATTATGTCGCATCTACTTAGTATCCGATACAGGTACTATCAAATTTGATTCTGTAAGTATTCGTGGACGAGGTAACGCTTCTTGGGACTTTCCGAAAAAGCCTTATCGCATTAAGTTTCAAAATAAAGTAAAATTGTTGGGTAAAGGTTTTGCTAATGCAAAGAATTGGGTTCTTCTTTCTAATGGGCTCGAGAAACTGCTATTCCGTAATGGTTTGATACAATATGTTGGAGGCCTGTTTGGATTACCGTTTACTCCTGCATGTAGATTTATTGATTTCTACTTGAATGGAAATTATAGAGGAACTTATCAAATTACGGATCAAGTTGAAATACGTAAAAAACGTATAGATATCGATGAGCAGGATACGGTTGTTACCAATCCCAATACGGATATTAGTGGAGGCTATTTCTTGGAAGTAGATGGTTATACGGATGCCGAGAATTATTTTCAGAGTTCATTGGGCACAAATATCCGCATACACAGCCCGGAGCCCGGTATTGCAAATAGCAAACAACTGGCATATATTAAAGATCACGTTAATAAGTTTGAAGCTGCTTTGGAAAGCAGTAATTATACAGATCCGAATAAGGGCTATAAACAGTATATGGACACAACTACATTTTTGGGATGGTATCTCTCTTCTGAAGTTGGTACTAACGGAGATATTTTTTGGAGTATATATTTCTATAAGAAGAAAGCAGATGATCACTTATACTTTGGACCTCTTTGGGATTTTGACTTAGGATTTAATAATGACAATAGACGAGGCGATTTGACTTACAAACTGATGGCAAATGTTAACTTTGGTGGGGGCTATTTCAGAAACTGGTTTGATCGTATTGCCACAGATCCTTGGTTTAAGGAAGCTACATATCGACATTTTCATGCTCTTTATGCGAATGGGCGTTTAGATTCTCTGATGTTGCATTACGTGGATTCTGTTTCTACTCAGATAGATGCCTCACAAAAGCAAAATTACAAGATTTGGAGTATTTCTGCGCAGACACATCTGGAAACGCATCTTTTCAGTACCTATAGCGAATATGTGAATGACATTAAATCCTATATTGTGGAACACAATAAATATATGGACGATCAATTTGCTATGAGATGTCCGATGTCATTCAAAGTAGATGATCAGTATTATTATCGGATTGTAAACAAAGGCTGTTCGTCATATTTGATTGGATTGACGGACTCTACGACGAATATGACTAATGCTTGTCTGCGAGGTGAAAAAGATACGCAACTGGCTCAGCAGTGGGTATTCAAACCCGTAGGCGGAAATTACATGTTGCTGAATGCCAGAACGGGAAAAGCTATTACAGATGCCGGTACTACCAGCAAATCTACTATAACGGTGGAACCTGCAGATTCTACAAAGCAGAGCCAATTGTGGCAGTTAATTTCACGCGGAGGCAAATATTTTAATATCAAGAATGTTTTCAATGGACATATAATCACGAATTACAATTCACTGTGCTATGAACTTAATTCCATTAATGGATATGCCTCTTCAAACATGGATTTGAATGACAACCGCATGTGGTTCGCTGTTCCTGTATTGAAAATAGAGAAAATACCTTCAGCTATTTCTCTGGCTCAGGCTGGAATTGAATATGGTCTTGATTATAATCCGCAAAGTAAGCAACTTCATTTCGTTGCAGCTAATTTGTCGGAATTGGTGTTTAAAGCTTCAATTTATAATTTGAACGGTATCTGTCTAGGAACCTTCCGTGCAGACGATGCCTTTGATGCCAGTATCTTACCTAATGGTACTTATATTGTAAGCTGGCAATTTGCAGGAAAATCGCATTCTACCAAATTCCTTAAAAATTAATTTCAAAATTTCCATTTAAGTTTTAATTTCCAAGTGCCTTCATCAAAACTTACCAAAGTTCAAGTGAAGGCACTTTTTTAAAATGTTCAACGAGATTTTGCCTATGAATATCCGACGCATCTATGGGAAGTATATAATTTGTTGTGGCTACAATGATTTAATATTGGAGAGTTCTTCACTAATAAATGGGTAAAATTAGCAACCGGTGGAACTTTGGATGTATTTATGCTTTGGTTTTCTAATTCTCTTATAACGGACATCTATTTTTCTATCTCACAGGCTTTTTCATGTTCGTATTTGTAAAAAGTAAGATGTTATTCGAAAAAAGTAGAACGCTATTTGTCAAATCAACAACAAACATATTTTTACACAAGTCTCATTCGTTGGCGGATCTTCTGCCTCAATAGAAGTCGAGTCGGAAATACAATGGGTTTACGCGCGTAGCACAAATATATACCATACAACAGATTGTTAAAACGGAACTTATCAAAAGATACCGACGAATTGGTGACAGGTATATATTTATCCCCTTTGCAGAATGATGATAGCTCACATTTAATCCTGCTAACTAATATACGAGATTTTTTATGAGCAATAGGCTGTTTCCATAAATTCAAATGCGATGATGCTACTTTGACATTCTAATTTAAATGAGTTAGAAAAATGTTTTTGAATATTTAAAACTTTCCTTGCCACCGTTGTTAAAGAGCAAACAAAAAGTTGTAAATTTGCACGCTCAATCTGAAACATATTAACAAACATCCATGGATTGGTTACAATCGCTCTTTACTAACGTTAGCTCGTCGGCGCATATTATTTTTATTTATGCTATTGTGATAGCTATTGGTTTCAATGTAGGTAAAATCAAAATGGGAGGGGTCGCGCTCGGCTCCACATGTGTTCTTTTTATTGGCATCATTGTAGGTCATATTTATAATGCCATGGGGATAAAAGGCCCCGAAGGTTATGCTTGCCCAGTGGCTACACTTAATTTTATTCAGGATTTTGGACTAATCCTTTTTGTATATTGTATCGGATTACAAGTGGGTCCGGGTTTTTTCTCCTCCTTTAAAAAAGGAGGCGTACGGCTTAATGTCCTGGCGACAACGCTTATTTTGTTAAATGTCGCTGTGATGTTCGGACTTTATTATCTCTTTTTTGATACAAAAGATCCGAAAAATCTGCCCATGATGGTGGGCGTGCTTTGTGGAGCAGTGACGAACACTCCAGGGTTGGGAGCCGCTAATGAATCTTTAACGGAAATATTTACTAATAATCCTGGATTGAAACAAGCTTTAGGCGGGCATCAAATAGCATCGGCTTATGCATGCGCTTATCCTCTTGGTGTGCTTGGCATGATTGGAGCCACAATTGCTATTCGCTATATACTCCGCATTTCACTTACCAAAGAGGAAGATGTCATTAAAAAACAAATGGATAACAATCCTCACGCTAAACCCTATCATATGACGATTACCGCTACCAACAAATCGCTTGTTGGTAAAACTTTTTCTGAAGTAGGACAGTTCCTTGGTAGAACGTTTATTTGTACTCGAATAAAACATGACGGGGAAATTATACAGGCTAAAGCTAATTCTGTTTTTACTCTTGGCGACAAAATGAAAATAGTTTGTGCTGCGGATGATGCGGAGGCTATTACTGCATTTTTAGGTGATCCTATACAGATGGATTGGGATGAGGATCACTCTCCGATTGTATCGAAACGATTAGTAGTAACTAAAGCTGAAATTGAAGGAAAAACGTTTGAAGACATGCAGTTTAGCTCTGTCTATGGAGTTAACATTACCCGTTTTACACGTTCTGGTATGGATTTGTTCGCAGATCGCGATTTAAAAATGCAAATAGGAGACCGTCTAATGGTTGTTGGCTCAGAACAGAATGTAAAACGAGTTGCAGATCTTGTTGGTAACTCTGTGAAGCGTCTCAATTATCCAAATATTGCACCTATGTTTATTGGCATTCTTCTGGGTATTTTACTTGGGAGTATTCCTATTAATATATCTGGAATACCCAACCCCATTAAACTAGGCATTGCAGGTGGTCCACTTATAGCAGCTATTCTTGTTGCTCGTTATGGTTACAAATTTCATTTGGTTAGTTATACAACAACAAGCGTAAATTTGTTTGTTAGAGAATTGGGCCTTATTCTCTTTTTGGCCAGTGTAGGTATTAAGGCGGGTGCAAACTTTTGGAATACGATGACAGAAGGCGATGGCGTCAAATATGTGTGGGTCGGTTTCCTTATTACAGTCATTCCAATTCTTATTGTGGGAATTATTGGCCGTCTTCATCATAAGTTGAATTATTTTACGTTTATGGGGCTTATTGCGGGTGCCAATACCGATCCTCCTTTATTAGGCTTTTCAAATGACTTCGCCAATAACGATGCACCTGCTGTAAGTTACTCTACAGTATATCCGCTCTCTATGTTTCTTAGGATATTGACGGCACAGTTGATTATTATTTTCTGTTGTTCCTGATTCTAAATGATTCAGTGTAATATTGTTTTTGGTGTTTACAATGAAATGACCTGAA
>JAQVXN010000159.1 GCA_028709135.1 Bacteroidaceae bacterium
CGTCACAACATATGCTGCCGATATTAGTTCTGCAACGTCTTCTCCCTTATTTACGATTTACGCCAATGGTGGTTATTTAACTGTTGACGGAGATAAAAAGAAAAGTTCCTGCTTCAAAACAGCTACCAACATGTACTTTCATGATGGCACCATCAATGCTTATCCAAACATTAATTTGAAAGCAAAAGGTATTAAGGTGGATGGAAATTACTATTATACCAGTAAAGCCAAAACCAATGTAGTGCCTGACGTCGCTGGTCAGATGATTGTCATCGCACAATAAATTTCATTCAAGTGCGCATCTTCAGAATAAAGAAGACGCGCATTTTTTATAACAAATGACAAAATTAGCAGCAATAGATATCGGCAGTAATGCCATTCGTCTTTATATTAAGGACGTTAACAACGTCAGGGAATCATATTGCCCAGGAAATGAGTCTCCCGAGGATTATTTTAATCGCGTAGCCATTCGTTTGGGTGACGATGTATATACTTCAGGCTTTATTTCTATTGAAAAAGAGACACTCCTCATTTCAGCACTTAAGCAGTTCCGCATACTGATGGAATCCCATCATGTAGAAGAATATCGTGCCTGCGCCACAGCAAGTTTCCGAGATGCAAAGAATGGTGTAGAAGTTGCTACCCATATTTTTGAACAAACAGGCATTAAAGTTGAAATTATCTCAGGTTCTGAGGAGGTTTCATTAGCCCGACGGGGTTTTTATGCTCAATACGGCGCTCAACATGGAGACTTTCTTTTCTGCGACGTTGGAGGAGGAAGTACAGATATTTGTCTTTGTCACAACGAAAAAGAAATTCAATCACATTCTTTTGCCGTCGGTAGTATGCGCATGGTTAATCACTCCCAGAAAGCAGAAGATTTACAACAACTTACAGACATTCTGTCTCAGTGGAAAACACTCTTTCAAAACCCCATTCACGTTATTGGCAGCGGAGGTAGTATACACAAAATTTGTCAATTGTTTACCGATTCTACTGTTTCGGATTGCGTAACAGTCAATAACCTCTGCAAATTACGCGATGAACTCGCGCCACTCTCCACAGAACAAAAAATGGAGCGTTATCACTTGAAACGGGACCGCGCAGAAATCATTGTCGAAGCCGCAGACATTTTTATTCGCATAGCACAGGCTACTGATTGCTCTGTCATTCACGCACCCGTAATCGGCGTGCGCGACGGCATCATCGCTTCTTTTCTTCAAGAAAGAGGTTTACTTTGAAATCAAAAAAATGGAGCACTCATCCAAAGCGGTGCTCCATTTCACTATATATATCTTATTTGTAGAGTAACATTCTAATTGTGAACCAATGTGCCTATTTGTTCCCCATTTAATACTTTCTTCAAATTGCCGTAAACATCCATATTGAAAACATAAATCGGCAAGTTATTCTCTTTACACATTGTCGTAGCCGTCAAATCCATCACCTTCAATCCGCGATTATAAATCTCATCATACGTAAGATCGTGGAATTTCGTTGCTGATGGATCTTTTTCCGGATCCGCAGTATAAACGCCATCTACGCGGGTTCCTTTCAACATCACGTCAGCTTCTATTTTGATGCCGCGGAGCGAAGATCCTGTATCCGTTGTAAAATAAGGATTCCCGGTTCCGGCACTCATAATCACAACTTCGCCTCTACCTAGACAGCGTAACGCCTTCCATTTGCTATAAAACTCCCCAATCGGCTCCATTCTAATGGCCGTCAGCACACGACTTTTCACACCAACAGCATCTAATGCACTACTCAATGCCAAGCTGTTGATTACAGTAGCGCACATACCCATCTGATCTCCTTTCACGCGATCAAAACCTTTGCCGGCGCCACTCAGTCCTCGAAAAATATTTCCGCCGCCTATCACGATACCGATTTCCACGCCCATATCGTGCGCTTCCTTTATTTGAGTAGCGTATTCTTTCAGGCGTTCCACGTCAATACCGGAACCTTTTTCTCCGGCCAGACTTTCGCCACTAAGTTTTAATAATACTCTTTTAAATATGGCCATTCTCTTTCTGTTTTTTCTTTGCATACAAAGGTAGCACAAGTTGAGAGGAACACAAAAAGAACGCTCTTTTTTTTCATTTCCACCAAAGCTTCCTTATTTAATTGCGCTTTTTCTTAAAAAAACGCTGCATCAGGAGTGCCGCATCTTCAGCCAACACACCTTTTAAGACTTCCGTTTTGGGATGCAGGCACTGTGGCGCAAAATGAGTAAAACCACGTTTTACATCTTCAGCACCATAAACCAAACGTCCCAATTGAGCCCAACTTATCGCCCCGGCACACATGGTGCAAGGTTCCACTGTAACATATAGCGTACAATCTGTTAAATATTTACCGCCCAACGTACTTGCAGCTGCCGTAATTGCTTGCATTTCAGCGTGCGCCGTCACATCACAAAGACGCTCCGTCAAATTGTGGCTCCGCGCAATAATGCGGTCCCCGGCAACAATCACTGCCCCAACAGGCACTTCATCTTCCTCAAAAGCCCTATGAGCTTCCTCTAACGCCTTACGCATGTAGTATTCGTCGTCCATCTCTTTTGATTTTTCCACAAAGTTATCATTAATTTCGAACTACTTTGACGCAATATAAATTTTCTTTACACAGAAGGCCCTTCGCATGTTTGCATTCGTAAAAAGCAGGAGGCTTCTCGTCAAAAACAAGAGGCCACTTGTTAAAAACGCAATTGAAGATGTTTTTTTGAGAAAGTCATACATCATAAAAACACCCTCACAGAAACGGGCTTTTCGGCAGTCTTAAATCGTGTCATCAGAATAAACAGCAGGTTAATATGCCGATATGAAATGAAAAAATGTAATTTTGCAAACACAATCAAAACAAATGGCCGCACATAATGAATTGGGAAAATGGGGAGAAGAGATGGCACAACGCTACTTACTACTCCATGGTTACCATATTTTAGACATAGACTGGCATTTGGGACATCGCGACTTGGACATTGTAACCGAGAAATTGGGATTTATTATTTTTGTAGAAGTCAAAACACGCTCCACGGATGATTTTATGGCACCTGAAGATGCTGTTAACAAAGAAAAAATCCGCAATCTCCTCACTGCCGGCAATGCCTACCTCACCAAATACAAAATTGACAAACCCTGCCAGTTCGACATTATCACCATTATCGGCAGCCCGGAAAATTTTCACATCGAGCACCATAAAGAGGCCTTCGACGGCTATAACTGGAATGATGATTTTGAATACAAAGGCCTTTACGGCGGTACCCGACAAATAAAGAAGTAGAGAACATGAACAACCATTTATTTTTCATCACCCACCTGCCAGAGACGACTTCAACCAATGACGAAGTGAAACGCCTCCTCGCTATTCATGCTACAAAATATGTTGTTGCCACCACATCTTTTCAAACAGCCGGTCGTGGCCAACAAGACAACAAATGGGAGAGCCAACCCACCCAAAACCTTCTTTACAGTATAGGTGTTCGCCCCACCTTTTTAGCTCCGCGCAAACAATTCAGGCTTCTACAAGTAGCCTCACTTGCTGTCTGCAACGCCCTCAATGACTTATCTTCCGGATTTAAGATCAAATGGCCCAACGACATTTACTACGAAGACCGCAAAATCAGTGGCACTCTGATTGAAAACGAACTTAACGGACAAAATTTTAAACAATGCATTCTGGGTACCGGTATTAACTTAAATCAAACCGAATTCTCCACATATCCTCCCAATCCCGTTTCGCTCAAACAAATTATCGGGCAAAATACGAATGGAGCCATACTTCTGGAACAAATTTTAAATCAATTCGACCTGCTTTATCAGAAACTCGAGCAGGGCGATGAATTTCAACTCGCTGCAGCATATCGCAGCCATCTTTTTCGCGGAGAAGGCGAATATCTATATCGCGATGAAGCAGGCACGTTCAATGCCAGCATACAAACTATTGAACCGGACGGGCATCTCGTTTTGCAAACATCAGACGGAACTCTGAAACGCTATCATTTCAAAGAAGTAAAATACGTTTTCAAAGAAAGGGAATGTAACTAACCATGAGCCATCGAACCATCTTGAAACTGGCTCTGCCCGCCATCGTGTCCAACGTCACCGTGCCCCTTCTCGGACTGGTTGACACAGCTATCGTAGGGCATCTCGGTTCGCCTGTTTATATCGGCGCAATTGCCATTGGTGGCATGATTTTCAGCGTAATATATTGGATCTTCGGATTTCTGCGAGCCGGGACAAGCGGTTTCACTTCGCAAGCTTTTGGAGCCGGAAATACGCCGAATGTAAAAGCCACCTTGCAACGTTCCATACTCTTTGCTCTTGCTGTTGCCATTCTCCTCTTAGTTTTGCAAGTTCCCATCGCAAAAATAGCCTTTCGACTTTTAAACTCGTCTGCCGAGGTGGAAAACGCAGCACGCACCTATTTTTATATTTGCATTTGGGGCGCTCCAGCCGTACTACTTCTTTATGGCTTCAACGGTTGGTTCATTGGTCTCCAGAGTACCAAGAGCACCATGTTTATTTCGCTCATTCAGAATTTGTCCAACATCGTCTTAAGCCTACTTTTCGTCTTCGGCTTCGGCATGAGAGTAGCCGGAGTTGCACTTGGCACTCTCCTCGCACAATACATCGGACTGATCATGGCGCTGCACTTTTGGAAAACCCGTTTCAAATTATACTTTCACTTGGACTGGACTAAAAAGGTACTGCAAAATAAGGACGAGATTCTGCGTTTTCTTCGTGTAAATCGGGACATCATGCTGCGTACATTGTGCATTCTGGCTGTGACAACTTTCTTTACGTCCATGGGAGCACGTCAGGGCAACCTCACATTGGCAGCCAACGCTATCTTGATCCAATTGTTTTATCTTTTCTCTTATTTTATGGATGGTTTCTCCAATGCCGGCGAAGCCTTGGCAGGCCAATATCACGGTGCACACGACACTTCCAATTTCAAGAAAACAGTGCACCTCGTTTTTTTTTGGGCTACCATTCTTTCTCTTTTCTGTTCCGTTGTTTATCTCTTGCTGGGCAAATTTATACTATCCCTTTTGACGAACAATCAAGAGGTACTAAAGCTGTCCTCACAATATTTCGGATGGACGGTTCTGGTACCCCTTGTCGGTTTCGCTGCATTCATTTGGGACGGCATCTTCATCGGCATTACGGCTACGCGCTATCTTTTCCTCTCAATGTTTCTCGCCACATGCGGATTTTTTATCGCCTTTGCTCTAACTTTTCCTTCTTGGGGCAATCACGGATTGTGGTTCTCCTTCTGCCTGTTTTTATTACTGCGTGGTCTTTTCCAAACGGCCTTTTACCCTCACCTACTCA
>JAQVXN010000160.1 GCA_028709135.1 Bacteroidaceae bacterium
TGTGGTGCATAATGTGAATTTGAACGAGGAACTTGGCTTGAATTATAAGATAGGTCAGAATAAAGTGGGATTGAAAGGCAAAGTGGCATGGTCTGACATTACGAGCGGACGAGCAAACTTCCAAAACATGAACGTATGGGATTTCCGGTATGGAGTGACGGGGCTGTGGAATTTACCTTTAAAACTCCAATTGAGTACGGATTTGACGATGTTCAGCCGTCGGGGTTATGAACTGAATTCGATGAACACGAACGATTTGGTATGGAATGCGCGTTTGAGTCGGACGTTCCTGAACGGGAATCTGACGTGTTTTGTAGATGGTTTTGACATTCTGGGAAATTTATCGAACATCTATCGTTCTGTGAATGCGCAGGGTAGGACGGAAACACGTTATAATGTGGTGCCGCGTTATGTGATGTTGCACGTCATTTACCGACTGAATGTACAGCCGAAGAAGAATAGGTAAAATTTCTAAGAATAATTTGGAATAAAATATATTGAAATGATATATTTGAGGAAATTATGTATAATTGTATGTTGTAGTTTAGTAAGTATTTTCTGCTTGGCAGAAAATAAATCGAAAAAGCTTTGGATTCTTGTAATTGATGTTCGAAATGCATGGACATCCCAGCCTGTAAAAGGGTTGTGTGTAGAAGTGTTGAATCCAAAAGACAGTGCGATAGTTGATACAATGGAAGATACAGGTCAAGAGGATGGAGGTCAATATAGTATAAATCTAAAAAATTACGGAAATTATCTGCTACGGTTGCGAGGTACACATTATAATGAAAAAATAGTTCCAGTTAAAGTTTACAAATATAATACTTATGCATATCAGAGTAAGCCGATTGAAATTGTTCCCAAGGTAACTGGATTTACGAAAACATTGAATGCCGCCACAGTAAAAGCCTCGCGAGTGAAAATGGTTATGCATGGAGATACGATCGTTTATGATGCGCGTGCTTTTCAGACGGCAGAAGGTTCAATGTTGGAGGAGTTAATAGAAAAACTTCCGGGAGTGAAATTAAACGAATCCGGTCAAATAACTGTGAATGGAAAATTTGTTAGTTCTCTACTTGTTAACGGAAAAGATTTTTTTAGAGGCGATCCTCATGTTGCCTTAGAGAATTTGCCGGCTTATATGGTGGATAAAGTGAAAAGTTTTGAGCGAGACATTCCCGGTCATCAAGCGGTAGAGGATCAGAAGGAAACTGTGATGGACGTGATATTGAAAAAGGAATACTCTCGTAGTTATGTGGGGAATGCGGATGTTGCTATGGGCACACATGATCGTTATTCGGGACGTGTTTTTGGATTGAAGTTTTCCGACAGAACGCGCATGGCCGTATATTCATCGATGAACAATGTGAATAGCAGTCATCGTCCTGGGCGAGATGGTAATTGGAATCCGACAGAATTATCCAGTGGTTTGACGTCAATGAAAGAAGCCGGATGGATGTATTCATATAACGACAATAAAAAATTATCAATAGATTTAGATAGCCGTTTTAGCTACCATGATACGGATATAAAAGAGGAGAGCAGCAGTGAAACATATCTTACCTCGGGCACATCCTATACCCGTTCGCAGCAAGTTTCGCGAAATAAACTAAAGGATTGGAACGCAAATGCACATATCGGTTATAAAATATCGAAAGAAATAAATTCATTTTTGAATCCTTCAGTTTCTTATGGGAGCTTGGACAATATTGGGAGTTTACTTTCAGCCAGTTTCAACAATCGTCCAGATTCAGTATATACAGCTGAAAATATTGGTTGGTGGTTTCCGCAGGAAGGACTGCTAAAGAATGCGGCTGTCAACAGTCATTCCAGAGAGACACTGGGAAATGGTTACCGGTTTAATGTGAATGCGCCTTTTATATTATGGATCGATATGACAAGGATCCCATTGAATTTTTCTATTGAGGATGACTTTTCTTATTCTCGCAGTAATAAGAAAGAATATAGTTTGAATGATTATGTTTATTATCAAACAGAACGAAGGGATTACCGCAATGAATATGAAAATTCTCCAGTGCATTCTATATCCAACAAATTTGAGTTTTGTCCGAATTATGTTGTAACGAGTAACGATAAGATGCATTTTATTCAGTTTTTGTATTATCGGTTAAATTATGAACGGAGAAATAGCGACTACAGTCATTTTCGTTTGGATTCGTTAAAAAGCTGGAACCAACCATTAGGGATTATTCCGTCTGATGAAGATTCGATGCAAATGGCATTTGACAGAGAAAACAGCCGTTATTCAATATATGAAAATAGAACGCACGAAGCAGAATTTTACGAGCAATTGCAGTTATATAATGTTTTTGGAAAAAAAGGAAATCAATTTGATATACACCTGTATTTGCCTGTTCAATTCAGCCATGATCAAATGAAATATTGTCGTGCAATGATGGATACAACCTTAATAAGGAACAATATTTTCTTTATTCCCGATGTGAAGTTGAAATATCAATCAAACAGTTGGGGCGAAGTGGATCTTTCTTTTGTGGAAAATGCCATAGCGCCCAGTCAATTGCAACTTATTGATGTCGTTACGAATACGGATCCCCAAAATATCTATCGAGGAAACCCTTTGTTAAAAACGACGTATACGCATACGTCATCATTCTCTTTCACAAGGGCAAACAATCGTGTTCATCGAATAGTGTGGAGTAGTCTAAAATGGATGGTTATTCAATCAGCAGTTTGTCAGAGCATGCAGTACAACGAAGAAACAGGTGTAAGGAGTTACAGTCCGAAGAATATGGACGGGAATTGGAATATGAACGGACATTTAGGCATTTCGCAAGGCTTTGGAAAGGATACTAAATTTTCCATGAATGAGGATCTTGATTACACGTATAGTAATAATGTGGATGAGGTTGGAGATCATGTTGCAAGTGAAAGAAGTACGGTTCATTGGTCTTCGTTGGATGAGAGTCTGAAAGCAAATTATCGTGTTGACAAATGGAATGCGGGAGTGAAAATAGGAATGAATTGGCTTAATGGCACAAGCCGTCGCGAAAGTTTTGAAAGAATAAATAGTTACAATTGGGTATTTGGTGGAAACGGACAAATAGAATTGCCTTTTAGTATGGAATTATCAACAGATTTTAATGTCTATCTACGTCGTGGTTATAGTGATGCGAGTATGAATACAACAGAATATGTATGGAATGCGCGTATATCAAAGAAGTTTCTTAAAGGAAAACAAGCCAGTGTAGCATTAGACGGATTTGATATTCTTCACAATTTGAGCAATGTGCGGCGAGTGATGGATGCACAAGGACGTACAGAGACGCGTCAAAATGTGTTGCCGAACTATTTGTTGTTGCATTTTATTTATCATTTCAGTCTACCCGGTAAGAAAAAAGGATAGTGAAGATAGGAAAGTATGTCAGAAATAGGTTCAATATGAAAATGAAGTTTGTTTTTTGAGGTTTATCCTGCGTAACTGTGCAAGCCTCCTAGAAAGTAATTGACACCAAAATAGGTCATAAGAATGGTTATGAAGGCAAGAGAAATGTAAATGTGATAAACAAGAGGCTTCCGAAACGCAGGGAATATTTTTGTATGTACTGCTACGGCATAACACATAAGGGTAATAAGAGCCCATACTTCTTTTGGATCCCAGCTCCAGTATTGGCCCCATGATATGTTGGCCCATATGGCGCCGATAAAAATGCCGATGCCCAAAGTGGCGAGAGCTGGGTATAGAAAGAGTTGGGAGAGTATCTGTAGCGAAGAGGGTAGATTTGAATTCTTATTAAAAGCATGTATCATTAGTGCCGTGATGCCGCAAATGAAAGTGACACTAAGGAGGGCAAAACTCATCATAATGATGGAGACATGGATGCTGAGTAATGGAGAATGGAGGACTGGCATAATTGGTGTAATTTGCGGGTCCATTTCTGAAATATGCGAAACAAGTAGAAAAAATCCAGATAAGAGAAAACCAAATGTGAGCATAATTTGAAAGCGTTGATAGGTGATGAGTGTGAGGAGCATCACGAACCAAGCAAGTAGTAGCATAGTTTCATAGCCGTTGGCCATAGGGATTGTGCCACTAATAACCCAGCGCAAAAGCTCACAGTAAGTGAGAGCTAAAAAGGAGAAAACCAGGATAAAAACGGGAAAGGAATATTTCCATTTATTTTTCAATTTTGAAAAATTTGTTGTCAGTTGATTTGTTTTTTCATTTTTACGGGTAAATCTGTAAATAATGCAGCCAAGAGAAACAAATCCCATTGTCAGGTTGAGGATGAAAAGGATTGTAGCAAAAGGTACGTGATTGTAAATAAATTCTGCTTTGATCTGTGCCGAGGAAGGTAGGGTTTTCCCTCCAAACTTTTGTTGATAATTTTTTATCTTTGCTACAAGATACTTAAAATCATTCTCATCGCGTTGTTGTACTTTTTGGTTAAGGAGTAAAAAAATGTTGTGAATAAAAAGTTGTTGAGAATGAGGCGTTTTCATCGGTAGAATAGCTGTTGGTGCATACCAAACGATGCGTTGACTGGTTGTTTGATGGCAGGGAAAGATTTTAAGTGCATCACCCTGACGAAGATTCATGATAAGTTGTATGCGGGCATCGAGGTCAACGGCTGCCTGATGGAGTTGATCGCGTTGTCCTTGATAGAATGCTTCTGTCAGAGGATCTAAAAGATATCCTTCTTTTGGAAAAAACGAACGTAGTGAAGTGTAGCGAGGCAAATGAAACATTTCTCGGAGTCTATGGTTTTTAATTTGTATGAGAGGTAATGCATCCCATGTGTCAGGATTAAAAATCCACCCCAAAAGAATTTGTTCGGAAGAAAGACCGCAATAAACGTGCTTACCGTAGACTTTTTGTGTGAAGTCGAGGGCAAAAGTTTGAAGAGGGCAAATGCGCCCATTGTATAGAATAAACAATTTACCGAAATCTCCTGCTGTTTTGCGTGAAAGAGTAGTTGACTCCAAGTTTGCTGACGCTGGATATTGAATGCTAGTAAAAAGAAGAAAAATCAAGGACATTTTACGAAATAATGGATTTCGAAGAATTTTCCGAAATGTACCTTTGGGATTTATAAGTATCAGGAAGAATGAAAGAAATAGAAGGGCGTAACCGGCATAAGATAGTGTAATGCCATAGGGATCATAGTTAATAGCTAGATAAGTACCTTGATTATCATTGTCGTATGAATTTTGGTAAAAACGCCTACCGCGGTATGAAAAGATGTGATTCACGGAAACTTGAGCCCGCTCGGTTTGATAGCCGTCACTAACAATGAAATTTGATACGTAGTTTTGTACTGCATCGGTACCATTACTGTAAGCTATTTCGAATTTAGTA
>JAQVXN010000161.1 GCA_028709135.1 Bacteroidaceae bacterium
AAGAGTCAGGCCTGCGAAAATGCAAAAGAAGCTCGTCAAGCGGCAAAAGAGTTGGGATACCCCGTTATTATTCGTGCAGCTTATGCTTTAGGCGGATTGGGTTCTGGTTTTTGTGACAACGAGGAAGAACTGAATGTTATTGTTGAAAAAGCCTTTTCTTTCTCTCCACAAGTCTTGGTTGAAAAGAGTCTGAAAGGATGGAAAGAAATAGAATACGAGGTGGTACGGGACAGTTTTGACAACTGTATCACGGTCTGCAACATGGAGAATTTCGACCCACTTGGCATCCACACCGGCGAAAGTATCGTAGTAGCCCCATCTCAAACTCTCTCAAACACGGAATATCACAAACTGCGTGCTCTAAGTATTAAAATTGTGCGCCACATTGGCATTATCGGTGAATGTAACGTACAATATGCCCTCGATCCGCAATCAGAAGATTACCGTGTCATCGAAGTAAATGCTCGATTAAGTCGCTCTTCTGCTTTGGCTTCTAAAGCTACCGGATATCCTTTAGCTTTCATAGCTGCCAAACTAGGGTTGGGATATGGATTATTTGAACTAAAGAATTCTGTGACACGCACTACCAGTGCTTTTTTTGAACCTGCACTAGACTACATTGTGTGCAAAATTCCTCGATGGGATTTAAGTAAATTCCACGGCGTAAACCGCGAAATTGGTTCCAGTATGAAATCTGTCGGTGAGGTCATGGCCATTGGACGCAGTTTTGAAGAAGCCATTCAAAAAGGTTTGCGCATGATAGGACAGGGCCTACATGGTTTTGAAGAAAATAAAGAAATTACAATAGATAATATAGAAGAATCTCTGAAAGAACCAACAGACAAACGTTTGTTGGTCATTGCAAAAGCCTTTGCCAATGGCTATACCATCGATCAAATTCACGAACTGACACGAATCGACAAATGGTTTTTACAAAGACTAAATAACATTTGGCAAACAGATTTGCAGCTTCATCATAACACCAACGTGAGTCTGCTGGATTCCGAACTATTACGTAAAGCAAAAAAACAAGGCTATTCAGATTTCCAAATTGCCCGCGCGTTGGGAATGGAAAAAGAAATGGAAATTGAAAAAGCCATCATGATTGTTCGTAACCGCCGAAAACAACTGGGTATTGTGCCAACTGTCAAACAAATAGACACATTAGCAGCAGAATATCCGGCACAAACAAATTACCTCTACCTTACTTATAATGGTACCGGAAACGATATTACCTATGAGCGAGACAAACGTTCTGTCATTGTTCTTGGTTCGGGTGCATATCGAATCGGTAGCTCCGTAGAATTTGACTGGTGCGGCGTACAGGCTCTTGCAACAATCCGTAAGGAGGGCTATCGCAGCGTAATGATAAACTATAATCCTGAAACCGTCTCAACAGACTATGATATGTGTGACCGTCTCTATTTCGACGAGTTAACCTTTGAGCGCGTAATGGATATCATCGATTTGGAAACGCCTTATGGTGTCGTCGTTTCTACTGGCGGACAAATACCAAACAATTTAGCTTTACGTCTTGATTCTCAACTGGTACCAATTTTGGGTACAACAGCAAAAAACATTGACAACGCAGAAGATCGCGAAAAATTTTCTGAAATGTTGGGGAGAATCGGTGTAGACCAGCCAGAATGGAGCGCTTTAACAAATATGGATGACATCAACCTTTTTATTGAAAAAGTAGGTTTTCCTGTATTGGTTCGCCCATCATATGTTCTTTCTGGAGCTGCCATGAATGTTTGCTCTAATCAAGACGAACTGGAGCGTTTTCTAAAACTTGCTGCAAACGTATCGCAAAAACATCCCGTTGTAGTAAGTCGGTTTATTGAACATGCAAAGGAAATTGAAATGGACGCAGTAGCCCGCAATGGCGAAATAATTGCTTATGCCATTAGTGAGCATATTGAATTTGCCGGTGTTCACTCCGGCGATGCAACCATACAATTTCCCCCACAAAAAATATATGTAGAAACCGTACGCCGCATTAAAAAGATTTCACGCCAAATCGCTCAACAACTACAAATCAGCGGCCCTTTTAATATTCAATATTTAGCCAGAGAAAATGAAATCAAAGTTATTGAATGTAATTTGCGTGCTTCTCGCAGTTTCCCTTTTGTCAGCAAAGTATTAAAGATCAATTTCATCGAGCTTGCTACAAAAGTAATGTTAAACATTCCAGTAACACCGCCTTCACGTAATTTGTTCGATTTGGACTATGTTGGCATAAAAGCCAGCCAATTCTCTTTTAATCGTTTGCAAAACGCTGATCCTGTACTGGGAGTTGATATGTCTTCAACGGGAGAGGTAGGTTGTCTTGGAGATGATACGGCCCATGCACTTATGAAAAGTATGCTCTCCGTTGGACAACGTATTCCTAAAAAAACGATCCTCATCACAAGTGGCTCCGCCAAACAAAAAGCAGAATTACTTGATGCTTGCAAAATGTTGGTAGATCATGGATATGAACTCTTTGCTACTAGTGGTACAAGCAAGTATCTTACAGAAAACGGTGTTAAAAACGAACTTGTTTACTGGCCCAGTGAGGAAGGAGAACCGCAAGCCTTAAAAATGCTACATGAACGTAAGATAGAATTGGTTATTAACATTCCAAAAAATCTTACTCCTACGGAATTAACAAATGGATATAAAATCCGCCGGTCTTCTATTGACTTGAATATTCCTCTTATTACCAACGCTCGTTTGGCTTCAGCATTTATTTATGGTTTCTGCACTCTGAACATGGACGATTTAGCTATTAAAAGTTGGTCGGAATATGGCTCTGAGAATTGATTCTCGTAACATTAAATGTAGAACTTTCAATAAATTATTATTGGAATAATAACTATAAATGCCCGCAAAGCTAAAAAAACAAAAAAGAAGGCTGAAAACATGATGAATAAGGAAAATTTAATTTGTCCGTTTCATTTAAATACGTATTTTCGTGCCATAGAAGTTTTAAAATAATTGCGCTATGAAGAAGTATTTGTTATTCATTTCAGCATTCTGCGCATTGCCTCTTTTGTCAGTTGCTCAGAACGACGTTTACTACATTCCATCTAAAAATGTGAATGAAGTAACTGTAAGGGATCGTCAGGTATCAGCAAATGAAGATGAAGAAGAACCAAACTACGTTGTTCACCATAACAATTCTAGAGATATCGACGAGTACAATCGTAGAGGTTCCTATAACTCAAAATCTTCTGACGGAGATTCCATTGACCCTAATTTGCAAAATCAGGAAGACGACGACAACGATTATGCTTCCACAAAAATGATTGTGCGCTTTCATGCGCCTGTAGCAAACATTATTGTTAGTAGTCCTTATTATTGGGACATTTGCTACGGTAACACATGGGACACCTATTATGATGATTGGGCTTTTGGACTGCCAAGTTGGTCTTTTTGGTCCTATGCTTACGATCCTTGGTCTTATAATCGTTGGTGGTATCGCACTTGTTGGGATTACACTTGGGGTTGGTACGATCCTTGGTGGGGATCAAATTATTGGGGCTGGGGCCGACCTCTTTATTGGGGTTGGGACCGCCCATATTACGGAAGATGGGGCTCATATACCCACTTCGATGGTTGGGGTGGTCACGGAGGATTTGTTCCGGGATTTGATCACATAGCCGGAGGTGGACGTCAAATGATGGCCAATACAAGTTCTATTACTCGTGGAAGTGCTGGCGGATTTATACGTCAGGGTGGTTCAAATTATCGTTCAATGTACACAAATAGTCAGGGTGGAAACCAGAACTATTCTACGCTTTCCAAGAGTTTCAGAATGAATGGACTTGACGGCAGATCAAACAACAGTGCGATTCGTTCTGGTGGAGGATTTTCTCGTTCTAACAGTAATTATTATAGCCGGTCCAATTCTTCTTATCAAAATCAAAACAACCGTTCTTCCTATAATTCTACGCCATCACGTACTACAACTGTACAACAGAATTCAGTACCATCGTCACGCAGTTACAACAGTGGTTCTTCGTCTTCCGGTCGAAGTGGAGGTTTCTCTTCAGGCGGTGGCGGTGGTAGTCGTAGCGGTGGAGGCGGTTTCTCTAGAGGAGGAGGCGGTCGCCGTTAATTGTAGTGGTCAACCATAATTAAAATTTGAATTTTTAATGAAGATGAAAAATAAATTGTTTTTTCTCGGGTTCTTCATATTGTTTCCAACTCTGATATCCGCACAGGATATTTATCAAATGGAATCTTTTTCGAAAGAAGATTTGAATGGAACAGCTCGCTACGTTGGAATGGGTGGCGCAATGAATGCATTAGGAGCTGATATTTCTGTAATGAGTTCAAACCCTGCTGGTATAGGTTTATTTAGACATAGCGATATAGCTACTTCTTTTGGCTTTATGACACAGGAAGATGGTGAAAAGTTTGACAGCAAAGGCAAGACTCATATGTCTTTCGACCAAATAGGTTTTGTATATTCGATGAAAATGGGTGGCAACACTTGCCGCTTTGTTAACTTTGGTTTTAATTATCATAAATCAAAAGATTTCAATGGCCTGATTAAAGCTGATTTTGCACCAGCTAATTTTGCTTCTCAAACTTGGCAAATGGCAGATTTAGCTGCTTACTGGGGGGGTGCCCCAAAAGCTACGCCTCTGTCTAACATGGGTTATGAAACATGGTTAATCGATTCTTTGGGCACAAATGCCTATGGAGCTTCTTCTAGCGCTTATCGTAAAGCACAATGGGGTAGTATTCAGGCTTTCGATTTTAATATTTCAGCAAATCTTTCAGAACAGTATTATTTGGGACTAACCATTGGCGCTTATAATGTCGATTACAATAGTTATTCTCTTTATGGAGAAAACATTATAAACAGTAACAAAATAGCAAGTGGCAATTACACGCTCTCTAACGACCGCGATGTTTCCGGAAATGGTTTCAATGTGAGATTAGGCTTCATTGCTCGCCCAATTGCAGATTCGCCCTTTCGTATCGGTTTTGCTATTTCATCACCAACATTTTATAATTTAAGGAGTAAAACTTTTTCTCGCATTATAACGAACTACTCGGACGACAAAACTCCGTGGGATCATTATACAGATATTAGTGGATATGATTATAACATCCAAACACCGTGGAAGTTTAATTTCAGCTTAGGACATACTATAGCAAATTGCCTAGCTATTGGAGCTGAATACGAGTATTCTGATTACTCTACAGCCAAAGTCACTTATGACGACGATTATGATTACGATGGTTGGAGTAGCAATGAAACGGATGACCATGATCTAAACAATCAAGCCAGTTATCACCTAAAAG
>JAQVXN010000162.1 GCA_028709135.1 Bacteroidaceae bacterium
CTAAAACCACCGGATACACGCACTTTGCGCTTTACTTCTTTTGCGCAACGCTCAGCACCAGAATTTCCGCATGGAACTTCTGGAACGGTGATATATCTCAAATGTTCATTTGCATATTCACGGAGTCTTTTTAGCAAGCATCTTTCTTCGTCGAATCGGACAATCCGCTGCTTTCCTTCAATGGCTTGCTGATATTCAGCATCACCCATATCCAGAATCTCCAGGAATTTATTAGAATAATCCTTAATCTCCTTTTCGCTGAAATACACTCCCATGTCCATGAGTTCCTTTTTCCACTTATTGGTATCGAAGAAAAAGGATCTCAACATACAAGCCCGGTATTATGTTTTTTACGAGGTGGGAACAAAAACATAGTGAACAGCAACAAACCGGTATAGAAAAGCCACGTCCAAATTCTAGAAACAGTGGTCTTTTATTACGACTTAGGGTAATGAGTATTTATGGGTACTAATTTACTAAAATATCAGCAGTTATGTTTAATGATGGAGTAGGGTTATCGGAATTTTGTGTTATAATTTCTGTAATGAAACTAAAATTGTTTATTTCTTCATTTAATACTAATGTTGATAGTATTTTTATTTGATCTTTTTTATGTAATTGAATATAGTTTGTTGACTTTGCTATTATAGATATATCATAAACATATCTTTTTGATATTATATCTGAATTATTATCCGATATTGACAGGGTTATATTGTTTTCATAAGAACTATAATCTTTATTATAAGCTGGACTGGATAAATATGTTCTTGCCCAATAATTAATGGTGTCTGTATTTAACTGTACATCAATTCTTTTTACAATAAATTTTCTCTTTTCCTCATATGGTAAGATTATTTTTTCCTCAGGTAAATATTTAAAACTGATAGAGGGTTCATTAAATCCATAAAAATAAATACCTGACATTAATAATTCCAGATTATTGTTGTCATATTGATTTGCAATTTCTTTTGGGAATACTTCTTCTGGTTTCTTTCTAAAAGTAAATAGTTTATTTAGATTATTTGTAAATAATGTTCTATAGTAGATAGGTTTTACTATAAATTTAAAAGATTTATTACTTACTTTATCAACATACATAATATACAAATTATTTTTAGAAAAAATAATATCAGAATATCTGCTATTATTAATATTCAAAATATAATTTTGCAAAATTTCATTATCTATATCAGTGAAATTATAATCATCTTTGCTTTCAAGCATTGTGTTTTTGGGTGATTTATCATTTATACTGATTTCTGATTTACCGGTGCCGCCACTCTTATTTCCACTTAGCTGCGCTATGGTTATAGCCTTTTCAATCATTTTGGAAAAATCACCATTTATCTTTCCATTGCTCAATTCATTTAAAGAGCATTCACTAGAGCATATGTTATATGCACTTTTGATATTGGTAAATAATACATGCAAAAAAACTGATATTATACAAAAAAGTAAAACTAGTTTCAATAATTTTCTTATACAAATCATATTAAATTACCTCCAATAGCACATTCAGTATGTGCTATTGGAGGTATCCTCCTTTATTTAATCCCACCAAGAACAGTTGTATTGATATTGCCAATATATTATACCAGTATAAGTATTGTAAGTATCTAAATCTACTTCAACACGCACTTTATCTCCTACTTTACTTAGTACATAGGATCCTGTATCTCCAACTTGATTTACATGAATTTGGTCATAGTTGTTTTTTTGGTACAGATAGTTCGGACCATATGAATAAATATTATAGGAATTACTTACTGTACCTGGCACCATTGTTAAGTAAGAAAAAACTGTACTTACATAATTCCCAAAAGGGACATACCCTGCTAAAGGACTTATATAATTCCAAATATCATACACAATAGAACCATCATTTGCATTTGATCTG
Organism: Bacteroidaceae bacterium; assembly: GCA_028709135.1. GTDB lineage: Bacteria > Bacteroidota > Bacteroidia > Bacteroidales > Bacteroidaceae > UBA6382. Next base: position 1,901 of record JAQVXN010000162.1, read on the forward strand.
GCGTTAATGAGTACTCTTGCCTGATTTATACAATTAGTATCATATGGATTATTTGCATCTCCGTTAACTCTTCCCACACCAGCTTTTACATGCGAATAGTATAAACCCTTATTTGATGTTTTGATTAATTTATTCGTACTTTCATCATAAACACAATGCACATTTCCGTTAAGAGAATTATTAAGACCATATGAAAAATTATAATCAATTTGGTCTCCAAGCCAATTTCCCCAATATGCATCAATATCCGCCAAGAAAAAGTTAACGTCAATGGAACCAGCCATATCAATATCAAGTGCAGCTAGATTATAATTATCATAATGCAAATGATACCAAGCCTGTTGCTCACCAACAAGACTATCCCCTTTTAGAATATAAGATGGTAAATTATAATCGTCGGGGTTAACCCCATCATAGCCAGCTGCGTTTAAGTCATTAATTAATCGAATCCATTCCAATTTGTCATTATAACTGTACATTGTTGATAAAACAAGAGTTGAGTTTTGTGTGCTTTCTTCAGAAGAGTTTGAAGTAGCATCCTTAGAGTACACTGATGAGCTATTTCCGCCGTTGCTAACTATTCTTTTCTTAAACTCTTCTGCTGTATTTTTTGATTTAGCCCAAATATTATTTATTTTTTTATACAAGTCACTGTCCGTACTATCTTTTTCTATATCATTAGATTCTGCTGTTTCACCTAACTGCTCAAATATTGTTTCATCAATATGTCCATAAATCAATTTATCTTCTCCCGTTTTAGTATTCTCAACTAGCAGATAATATGTCGGTTTACCACTTGCAGGTATATCGAAATCCATGAACTTTATCGGATTTTTACCATTATAAACATTCATCCTTAAAACATTAATGTCAGGATCACCAGATAAATCAAGCATAATCTTCTGGTCTTCCTTTCCAATGTATTTATCAAAGAAAGGACGACCTTTTACATTCATTTCATATCCGGCATCACTAAATTGAACTTTTGCTTTAATATGAATTTCATTCTTACTAAAAGCAAAACTCAATTCTGCATCTTTGATATCTACGCATTCTTGATTAAGGTTACCATCTCTTTGTCCTTTGAGTTTATTAAGCAAGAAATCTTTTTGCAATATTATCCCTTTATCTTCTATTGCATTATTTTTAATAAACACAACATCTTGGCCTGCATTTGTCAAATTGCTTTCTCCGGCAAAGGCAACAGCTGATAATGATATCAACATTGTCAAAGCAAGGAAAATACTCGTGATACGTTTCTTCATGATCATAGACCTCCATTTCATATTGACTTTAGAGTGTTCTTGTTATACATTGGTATTGTATAAAGCTCTAAATATTCACTCAATCAAAAGACTTTGACGTGTCCAAAAATGAGGATATACGAGAGCTTTTTACATTTGACTGGCAATCCTATGAGTTTACCCGGCGACCTAATATGTACCATAGCCTATCCACCTCCTTTTTCAGTCTGTCTTATATCGATACAGAGGGAAGTTTTTTGCCCTCTATAAGTATATGTGCGACAAAGTATCGAATGTATCCTTTATTCTAAAGAAATGTTTCATTCCTTTTCCTTAAAATAATAACACTATTACATGATTTTTTCTATTTATACTTTTATTATATACCTTCCATATGTTATAAATCGTCAAATAGTCCTATTAATTTTAGGCATATTTTACTTTTATTTGAGTTATAACCCACAACAATCTATGCTTTCGTGCAAACATCTAACCTGACACCTTATACATATATAGACAGTTAAAATATATAAAACGTTGCATATTTCCCAAAATAAATTTGCATGTTACGAGAAAAGGCGATGAAATAGAGTTCAGAAGCAAGAATAAAACAAGACGTTAATCTGTTACATCGATTATTATTTCCCATAGAAGGTAGAGAAAGAAAAACGAACACTAAACCTATTGCTTTTATGTAATAAGTATTGAAGTACATAATGTAATCTACCATATCATGGCATAATTCTTATACATTCAGCTATGCACGAAATTCGTCCAGCGCCATGCCGCCTTTTAGGCATAAATCCCGTCGTTTCCGTGCTTCCTCTGCCCATTCGTAAAAGGCTTCTTTTCAGCCTGTTCCAGCTTGTCCAGCCATTCCAGCCGCAGGAACTCAAAATAGACATGCACCTTTGAGAGTGTGTTTAAATCATCCTTTATTTCCGCCATCAGCTTCGAGTCTTTATCGGAATACAGGCTGTAAAGGTTTTCCCCGAGAGATACAAACATCTTGATAACATCTACGCCACAATCCTGGACACATGGGCGAGCGAGCCAGCCCAAAGGCTGATATATTCAAGACTGGTAACGCGGCTGGTAACGGCAGCTTGCCCGTCAAACGGCGGGAAATACGTGGCGGCTTCTGCGGTGCAGGGTTAAGGCGCAGGTAAGAGGCAGCCGGGATATGTGCAGAAAGGAAAGACCGCAAATCTACTGCAATAGATTTACGGTCAGGCAAAAAGAAAATTTACTTTATCACACTTAATTGAAAAGTAAAAAAACCTAATGATTTGCCAGTTTGTAAATTATCTTGCATTGCAATAGAATTCTCATACGAAGGATTGTAGAAAAGCACATGAATAAGGCAGGCTTTTTGAGCCTGCCCCTTGGGGGACAATCTTACGTGGCGCTGGTTTCCGATTTGAATGTTGCGCAGTCAGTTTCTTCATTTGACATGGCATTTCGGTGCTGCACTTCAATTTTTTCGGCAGAACACTTATCTCCGGTCATATAGTAATAGCAACTGTTTACAACACATTTTATTCCCGGGTTTGGTTGATTTAATTTGTTAACTTGCATGTTGAAACCTCCTTGTGACCAAACATAATCCCTCCGCCAAGCTTTAACTTACGAAGCTTCAACACTACGGAGGTTTTAAATCTATTATCTACTTTTTTCAACTCAAAAATACAAAGAAAAAGTTTCTATATATTTTTAGTCTGTAATCCCATCTGATCAAGTTAAGTGAAATATATTATGATTGCTCCCCAGAAAGTCGTGAAACGACTTTTTCCTGCAGGTTTTACTGCAGGAAGTTGCAGCTCGCTGCAACCTGGTGCAATCACAATATGGTTATCCAACCTTCGTAAGAAGACTGATGAAATTTAAGAAATCTTAAATTTCATCAGAAAGTCACTTTGTGACTTTCTGGGTGATAACCATATTATATGAATTCTTTGTTTTACAGATACACTTCCTTTGAGTTATGCCTATATATCATATCGAAAAAATCTATTCGAATTGTATTTGCATTCTAAATTAGCTATAATTATTGAAGAGGCAAATATTCTTCACCTCTTAAGTGTTTTAATCGTATGTAATTTGTATTTAGCGGGTAAACAGAGAAAAAAGTT
>JAQVXN010000163.1 GCA_028709135.1 Bacteroidaceae bacterium
CATCGTGCATGGCATTTTTTGAATTTACACAAGCTGTATAGGCATTTTGAAGTGTTTCAATCATCGCCGTATATTCCGCATCACTATGGCTTCCTGCCAATAAAGCATCTGCATCATTAAATGCCTGTATTAATGCATTATATGGATCTGTTGCATAAAAGCCTGGATCTGTTCCAGGTAGGAATGATACTGTAGCTGTTTTTAAATCATTTAGTTTGACTTTTAAATTTGCTTCAGGACCGGCTTTCACAGCTTTATATATTTGCATTTCTGAAATATTAAAATAGCCGTTGTCGTCCACAGTGCCTCTTACGACAAATCGTACATATTGAAATTCTCCTCCTAAATCAACATAGGACGCAAAATCATCTTCTGACGACTGAGTAAGGTCCGGCTGCGACACATTGGTAACTTTAGTCCAAGTTGTTCCGTCGTCAGAAACTAAAATATCCACGTTATTCGGCAACTGATTCCAACCATTGTAATAGTTTCCCGAACCGTCACGACGACGAGACATCGTAAACTTGATGTTTTGCATTGCATAAGGAAGTTTAACCTGAATCCATTCATCCGTTTGACGGAGATCAGTACTCGGATTTGAATGGAAATGGGTTTGATAGCTATTGTCAATCATATTGATTAACATATTGGCAGACCATTCACAATTGTCTGACAACTGGCCTACATCCGTAATCAAACCTACAGGATCATAGGTCCATCCCGTCCCATCATCACTTCGAGCAGAGTTCCAAAAACCACTGCTGATAAAGATGATCGCAAATAATAAAAAATACTTTTTCATACACATATATTTATTAGTAAAAAATGTCTCACACGTATTATTTACAATAGTTTGTTACAGTTATCTTATAAAGATACAGTAAAAACTATTGCATTTACATTAGGTCTTATTAAAATAAAGTTATACATCACTACAAGATTTTTATATATTCATGTTATATAGTTAAAAAATACCCTTTTTCCTAGACTTGTGCATATCATCTTCATCCCAAGTCTGCAAACCATTTGTATCCATCTTCATCTTAATTTGACTATCATAAATTTTATCTTACAATACATTTCACTGATCTTCAATCAAGTAAATCCAATTGGATTTTATTCATGAACACACATGTTCTACTTTTATACTGTATCCACGGGCGTCCATAAGTTTTTGTAAATTTTACAGATATTTTATCAAGCAAGTTAGCAAGACTAATAGTAAATCTTGTTCATATACATAAATCTTTTTCTCGCTAGATTCAAAAACGAAATGCAAAAATTTGCGGTAAAAAATAAATAAAAACCAGAAGCTTTAATCAACATCATTGCTAGACAGCTCTTTCCTTATCGAAAGAAGGGGTTTTAACCATTACGACTGACAATGGTGGCGAATTTTAAACGCTTCAATTAGATTTCCTATTTTTAAAACAGTATTTTATAGGCCAGAACTTTAATCAGACAGAAATATTTTACCTCGTAGTATCTTTGATAGACTTAACACGTTTCTTTATTTGGCTGAAATTCTATCAGGATGTGGTGTTCTAAATGAAATATTACTACTCATTCTATGTGACGCGGTGCGTTTCTTTTGTGACGCGACGCGTTTTTTTCATGACGCACTGCGTTTCTTTTGTGACGCACTGCGTCACCAACTTTGATTGAGCATGTAAAATTTAGAAAAAGCGATCAATTCTTTGAAAGCAAAGAGTTTATTTTTAAAGCCGGTATTTTTACAAAAAGAAAACTAAGATAAACAACAGGTCCAAAGCTAAATTGAACTTTTCTTTCCATAAACTTCCATTCTTCAACGTTTCAGGTAATTTTGCTTTTGCCTCTTGGCTCTAGGATAATAAGGAGGAACACTACCCGTTGGTATTTTCCAAATTATTTATTACTTTTGTGAACAAACTTCTTACGAAATTATGGATATAAAAATAGCAATTAATGAGCCCAGTGTCAAATTTAAAGATGCATCTATAGCTCCGATGCATACAGCAGAACATATTTTGAACGGTACAATGAATAAACTTTTCAATTGCGGAAGAGCTTTCAGTAGTCATGTAGAACGCAAAAAGTCTAAACTAGATTATCATCTGAAAAAAGCTCTCACAGAAGAACAAATTCAAAATTTGGAAATGAGAGTTAATCAAGTAATTGACGAAGACTTAAAAATATGGACAGAATTTGTCAAAAAAGCAGACATGTCGAAACGTTTTGATCTCTCGCGCCTTCCTGACAATGCCTCAGAAACAGTTCGCATTGTTCATGTCGGTGATTACGACGAATGTCTGTGTGTCGGTACTCACGTAGCACACACAGCACAAATAGGTTATTTCCGGATCACTAGCAACCATTGGCAAGACGGCATACAACGTTTGGTTTTTAAACTAGACGAGCACTAAAAACGTTGTTTTCTATATACATTTTTTCATCTGCTTCTAGATTTATCTATTTCCGCCAAAATTTTTACAACAACTATCATTACATCATTATAAGAGCAGGGCGTTCTTTTTTTGTCAATAGTAAAGATACTTTTACGGTACTTACGTGTATTCCATTAATATAATCACATACTGGACTTTATTGCTGCTAGATAAACGTTTTATTTTGCACAACGCTGAAAAAAGGTAGTTAATATAGTTTTCAAAATGCTACTTACCTTACGAATAAAAAAGGCACCGTCAAAATTTGCGGTGCCCTTTTATAATACAATCTGTTAAACAAAATTATTCTGTAGGAGAATTTTCGGTTTTCTCTGGCTGTGGATGACGTGGACGCTCATCATATCCATGGCTGCGTTGAGGGCGATCGCCATAATCATGACGCTGAGGACGATCGCCGTTCTGACGTGGCGCACGCTGAGGACGCTCTTCGTAATCTGCAGGTTTCTCTAGAAGCACGCGATGAGAAAGTCTATATTTACCAGTTTTCTCATTAATTTCCAACAGTTTCACCTGAATTGTATCGCCTTCTTTTATTCCAGCTTCTTCAACACTATCCAAACGTTTCCAGTCAATTTCACTAATGTGCAATAAACCTTCACGACCAGCCATAAATTCAACGAAACACCCATAAGGCATAATCGAAACAACTTTGGCATCATATACTTCGCCTACTTCTGGAATAGCCACAATGGCGCGAATTTTTGACAAAGCAGCATCAATACTTTCCTTATTAGGAGCACTAACCTGAACTTTTCCAACTCCGTCTGTTTCTTCGATGGTAATTGTGGCACCAGTTTCTTGCTGCATACCTTGAATAATTTTACCACCCGGGCCAATCACAGCACCAATAAACTCTTTTGGAATCGTCAATTGCTCAATACGCGGAACATTCGGTTTGAAATCTTCACGTGGTTTATCAATTGTTTCTGTGATCTTATTAAGGATATATTCACGACCTGCTTTAGCTTGCAACAAAGCTTTTTCCAAAATTTCATAAGAAAGGCCGTCGCATTTAATATCCATTTGTGTGGCAGTCAAACCATCTTTGGTTCCTGTTGTTTTAAAGTCCATATCACCCAAGTGATCTTCGTCTCCCAAGATGTCGCTCAATACAGCATATTTTTCTTCTCCAGGATTCTTAATAAGTCCCATTGCTATACCCGAAACAGGTTTTTTTATAGGAACTCCGGCATCCATTAATGCTAGTGTACCGGCACAAACAGTTGCCATGGACGAAGAACCGTTAGACTCCAAAATTTGAGAAACCAAACGTACTGTATACGGAAAATCCTCAGGAATTTGTCCTTTCAAAGCGCGCCAAGCCAAATGTCCATGACCAATTTCACGACGGCCTACGCCACGTTGTGCTTTAGGCTCACCTGTACAAAATGGAGGGAAATTATAATGCAAGAGAAAACGCATGTAACTTTGATCCAAGACATCGTCGACCATCTTCTCGTCCATTTTTGTTCCGAGAGTACAAGTAGAAAGTGACTGTGTTTCGCCACGTGTAAAAATAGCAGATCCGTGCGGTGTCGGTAGTGGACTAACTTCACACCAAATAGGACGTATATCGGTTGTCTTGCGACCATCCAAACGTTTTCCTTCGTCTAAAATACAACGACGCATCGCATCGCGCTCTACATCATTATAATAACGATCGATCAAGGCATTTTTCTCTTCCAATTCTTCTGGAGTCAAATCTGCATGTTCAGCAGTATAAGCTTCTTTAAAATCTTCTCGAATTTTTTCAAAGCCATCTTCGCGGCCATGTTTATCGGCTAACCCACTGGCAGAAAGAGCATATGCTTTTTCATAACAAGCTTTACGGCATTCCTGGCGCAATTCCTCGTCATTAATCTCATGACAATACTCACGTTTTACATCTGTTCCGAGTTCTTTAGAAAGTTCTTTCTGCAGACGGCACATGGGTTTAATGGCTTCATGCGCAGCTTTCAAAGCAGCAAGTAAATCCTGCTCAGCAACTTCTTTCATTTCACCTTCAACCATCATAATGTTTTCCTCTGTAGCACCAACCATGATGTCCATATCAGCCTGATTCAGCTGTTCCGTAGTGGGATCAACAATGTATTCCCCATTCACACGAGCTACCCTTGCCTCACCAATAGGGGCCTCTATAGGAATATCAGAACAGGCCAAAGCTGCACTTGCAGCAAAACCCGCAAGGGCATCTGGAATATCGACACCATCAGCACTCAAAAGCATAATGTTAACATACACCTCTGCATGGTAATTGCTAGGAAAAAGCGGACGTAATACGCGGTCCACCAAACGGCTCGTTAGAATTTCATAATCCGAAGCGCGACCTTCTCGCTTTGTAAAGCCACCAGGGAACCTGCCAGCCGCAGAATACTGCTCTTTATAGTCGCACTGAAGCGGCATAAAATCTGTTCCGGGCGCTGCATCTTTTGCCCCGCAAACCGTTGCAAGTAACACGGTGTTGTTCAATCGAAGAACAGCGGAACCATCGGCCTGTTTGGCCACTTTTCCTGTCTCAATGCTGATAGTACGCCCATCAGGCAATTGAACAGTTTTTGTAATTACGTTCATCTTAAAATAAAATGTTATTGTTTTCTTATTCGTCTTTAAAAGCACACAAAGGTACAACTTTTTCGCAGTTTCTCACATTAATTGCATTAAAAAATTGATATTCAAGAAGAAAATGCTCTTTCATTTTACTGAAGAATAAAGTTCAAAAGAAAAATAGTCCATAAAAAATTTGGATTAGGAGAATAAATTTTTTACCTTTGCAAAAATTAAGGAGCGTGAGGATTCCGATGTGAGAGCATCGGGATTCT
>JAQVXN010000164.1 GCA_028709135.1 Bacteroidaceae bacterium
TTAGTGCATCAACTGCAGCTTTCATTTCCGGAATGTAATTGTACTGCACACGCTCTGGATTCAAACCTGTATACATTTGGAATTCACTGACGTTCCATGTTACACCCGTAATAAAAGGATTTACACACTTGCGAGTATCAACTTTATTCCTGTGCGTCGTATTCTTGATGACAAAGCGGATGTACTTGTATGAATTTACTAAATCAATTTGAGGAGAGGTGTATGCCAACAAAGCAGCATCATCCAAATTCTCATTCAATTCAGTAATCTTGGTCCATTGGGTAGAATCAGAAGCCAAAACACTAGCGCCCAAAGCATCGTCATTTGTAGCAAGGATCTCAATATCATTCGGATTATCGTGCCAATCATTGTTACGTCCTGTGTATTGGAAGTAGAAGTTATTAATCGGCTCAGTGAGTTTCACCTGCAAGTTGTGATAACCGGTACCTACAGCGATGTTACTTGTATTATTAGTTATCCACGTGGTTTGCAATGCAGCCCAACTATCTGCAGTTGTAGCCGGATCAGCCATTGCCGTATCCCAATGAGAATGGAAGATGGTTTCTGTATTGCCATCTATAAGATTGGCAAAAGAAGAAACATCGTCTGCACTACTACTATTGGAACTAAACTGATCCGCACTGCTAATCAGCTTTTGTTTAGCGCCCATGGCATTATTGTAAACCGTGTTGGACGAATCAAGCAAAGCCGTGAATTCCGAATAATATGCATCTCGATCCACATAAAGATCATTTACCGCCTTAATTGCCGCCGTTAAGGCATCAACATCAGCCTGTGTAGCGGTATTCGCAGTAACTTTCGTCCTTGCCTGTGTAATCAGTTCATCCAATGCATCGCAGGCTGCTTTCATTCCCGTTACAGTGTTATATTCGGAACTCGCAGCTGGGTTATCATCATAAATCTGCATTTCGCTTAAATTAAACGTCACACCGGTAATCTCAGGAACAGCGAATGTACGTTCACTTTGTTTACCTTCATTTGTTGTATGTTTAACAACAAAGCGCAGATATTTGTAAGAACCATTAAGATCAATAAGAGGAGAAGCATACTTGGATAATGCTACATTGCCGGGGAATACATCTGTCAAATCTGTTATTTCGGACCATGAAGAAGAATCTGCCGCAGCCGTGCTAGCACCCAGAGCATCGTCGTTGGTTGCATAAATGGTAATATGATCCGGACTGTCAGCCCAAGAAGCATCATCACGACCTGTATAGTTAAACTTCATTTTACTGATGGCATAAGGTAATGCAAATTGGAGGTTATGCCAACCGAGACCCAGAGCTCCTAAAACATTGTTCTTAAACGAGGCGTCCCAAACAGAGTGGAAAATGGTTGAGGTGTTGCCATCAATCAGATTGGCATAGGAAGAAGCTTCGGTAGTGCTTTGGGCATTGGACGAAATCTGAGAAGCCTTCGTAATCAATGCAGTATAATCATTAGCTTTGCCACGTGCTGTTTCTCCTTTTGTAATCGCATGATTCAATGCAGAAGTAATAATTTCCTGCGGACCCTTATTGATTAACGTATTTATTAGGTTTTGATCGGTAACTTCCTTCAAATACCAAGCACATTCCCCATTAGCTGAAGATGTCCAACGGCAAATTGTTCCGTTTTTACCGTAACCGTTATGGCTACTTTGAACATTGTAACCGTAGTTTGTCTTTATAGTTTCATTGAAAATGTTGAATTGTCCATTGCCAACAAACTTGAATTGTTGTGGCATATCGGGATTTTTGGATAAATATACCTGGGTGTCGTCAACATCTCTATCACCGATCAGATTCTTAATATAAAATTTTGATGCAACATTCTGGATGGCAAAAGAGGTATTATTCATTAGTGTGATATGGAAAAGATACCTGCCTTGTGTTTGGTCTAAATCACCCCAGTAGAGTAAGCTGTCGCCTTCCGTATACATAGCTTTGGTTACGTTCGGCTGAAAAGTGGCGAAAGGTCCATTCGCACTGACTATATTGTAATAACCTTCTCGAACAGGATTGGGAATCAGGACATTATAAGCGCTTCTGTACTCTGCTTCAACGGCAGCATACTCTGCGTCACTATGGCTTTCTCCCAAATACTGTTCGGCCTTACTTTTTGCTGCAGTAAAGGCATCGTAGTTTGTTTGAGAATAGAAACCCGGGTCGGAGCCCAACATGGCAGAATAATTAAGATTTAAGCCGTTAATACTATCTACAAAAATCTGCAATTTATCCTTTGGACTGGTTACTTCGATCGCTTCGTACATTTGAAATTCACTCAGATTCCATGTAACTCCGGTAATGTCAGGTTTTACAAACTTACGGGAATCTACGGTGTTCATGTGAGTGGTTCCTTTGATGACAAAACGGATATATTTATAAGAAGCTCCCATTTCAATGACAGGCGAACTATAATTGGTAATAACTACATCCTTGATATTTGGATCTGTGAATTCTTCAATTTTAGTCCAAGATGCTGAAGTCGAAGCATCCACGTTGGCAGCAAGAGCATCATCATTAGTGGCATAAATCAGAATGTCATTCGGATTGTCGTGCCAATCGTTGTTGCGTCCGGAATAATGGAAAATAAAAGATGAAACAGGTTTGCTTAATGCTACCTGCAAGTTGTGATAGCCGATGCCAACAGCATCAGTTGGACGGTTTGTCTTCATCAAGGCGGCCCAAGATTCTGCTGTTGTATTGACGTCTCCCATGGCTGTTTCCCATACAGAATGGAAAATGGTTTCTGGATTTCCATCAATTAGGTTTGCGAAAGAGGAACCATCACCGGAACTGTTGCTGTTACTACTAAATTGGGAGGCTTCCGTAATCAGAGGCGCATCAGGGTCATAGGTGTATGTAGTACCTGAATTTTTAGTGCTCGTAGGGACTTATTACTAGATCCGTCCGAAGCGTTCCACGTTGTGCTGCTTATTAAAAATAGCATCACTAATAGAAAATATTTTTTCATTTTGTAATTTTTTAGGTTAATAAAATTTTGAAATTGAAGTGCTTCCGTTTGATATATAACAAACTATATCTTCAAAAATAGAATTTATGGTTTTTCTGCTATCTATAATAGAGGTGAGAACCATATCATACATAGATATTTGCGTATTGATTAGGCACGTTCTGGAAAATACACTAATTTGTTCTGTTCGTATCAGCAACAGCAATTATATTAGACTCGGTTAATATGCATTTTTAATGGGTTAAAATGCACTTTCATAATTAAAATGCAAATTAGATTTTGTCTGATAGAGCTGAATTCCGCTTGGTTAAGTCTTTCCTTTTTTCATCGTTATAAATGCTTAATAGTTTGTTCTGCTCTTTTTGGTGGCGGAATATGACCCGACACATGAACTAATGAAAAAAAAGAGGCACAGTCTTATCTTTTTCACTATTAACCTGTGAGGTTCCGCTAAGACCCAAAATCGAATAGAAGAAAAAGCAATCTGCGCCCCCTAAGGGGTACAAACATTACTTTGACTGATTACTCTCGATTTTTTTGCTGTTGAAATTTAGCGGATTCCACAGGTCGATTCATCGTCAACTCATGATGTTAGTATAACTGAATATATTGTCTGTTTCTTAACAACATGTTTTTTATTTGCGGTGCAAGTTAAGCACTTTTTTACAAATGACAAAATTTTCAGGGACTTTTACCATAAAATTGTTCATTTTGTTTTTCGCTTTTTAATGTTGGAGAGATTTCTGCCTTTCCTTCTTTTTTGTATTGCTTATTGTACGCTTTAACAGATGCTAGCTACATCTTTCAGTTTGGCAGACCGTTTGCACGTTTCATGGATCAAAAACAAAAAGGTAAGCTACAAAAGTGTATTTGATCGGGTTATTCTTGTTTTATTCTCGGATACAGTTTTTTATGAAGTTCCGGAAAGCTCTCGTTTGTCAGATGTTTCTGCAAGGTAATGGTTTTTGCGTTCTTCAGTTTATCTAGGCCTTTCAATAAAATATTTTTAAACTTCATTCGTCTCCATAAGAAAAAGACAAAATGAAAATAACAATCAATCTTTTTTCGTATTCTTGTACGGGATGTGGCAGGTGTATAAGAGCCTGTCAAAATAATGTATTAAAGCTGGTTGGTAATGGGCATCGCCGTTTTATCAATGTCGCTCATGAAGAAACTTGTAATGGTTGTAAAGAATGCGAAAAGATTTGTAGACACGATGCCATCAAAATTATTAAAGAACGTGGGTAATATTAAAAAGAAAAACAAGATGATAATGAAAAGAAAGAATTTTGGATCAGTCGCAACATTTGCAATAGTAATAGCGTTATACCTAATACTTGTATTGATTATTATGGGACTATGGAATTTAATCATTCCTGGAATTACCAGCTGGAACTGCATTAATTTTTGGCAGGCGCTAGGTCTTACTATTTTATGTAGGCTCTTATGTGGTAACATACACCATTTCAAAGGGTGGTTTTCGCATAAGCATTATGATGAGCATCATCGTCATAACAAACTATGCAATATGTCACCAGAAGAACGAGAGGCGTTTGTACGTAAGCGCTTTGAAAATCTAGTAAATGATGAAACAAGCGGGAAAGAATAATGTTACAGCTATTTTTACCGCACTTCAACAAAAGTTGTTAACGTTTATAGCAAATCGTGTATCATCCGAAGAAGACGCTGAAGATCTTCTTCAGGACGTTTTTCTGCGTTTTCTACAAACAGAAGAGAATGTATCGATCGAGAAGATATCAGCGTGGTTATATAAAGTTGCTCGAAACAGAATCATTGATTATTGGCGCAAAAAGAGAGAGACGAATATACCCGCACCTTCAGACGACGAAGACGACGAAACCGCTATAAAAGAAATAACAGATATCTTAATCGAGAAAGATGCAAACCCAGAACAAGAATATTTGCGTAATTTTATATGGGAAGAAATTGAAAATGCGATGGACGAATTACCCAAAGAGCAAAGAGAAGTTTTTGAACAAACAGAGTTAGAAAATAAATCGTATCAAGAGCTAGCATTAGATTCTAAAGTATCAATTAAGACTCTTCTTTCTAGAAAGCACTATGCGGTTCTCTTTTTACGCAAAAGGCTAAAGAAAATATATGAAATGGTACTTTACACCGATAAATATTAAGAAGGCTGGTTACATTTAAAACGAGGACACCTTATTTTAATGTGTCCTCTTTTTAAGGATTGACAATTGATGAAGATAGATTACCAGGCAAGTTGTAAGAGGTATTTAATTAGGAGTGATATCCAT